>NZ_JBNQGD010000030.1:0-2527 GCF_050436765.1 Arachidicoccus sp.
CGGAAAATGGATGTAATCCATATGAAAGTGAAGAATATCAAATTCTTTTGCTCTTTTCATTACCTCGTTAAGTTGTATAATCTGATATGCAAGTGGATTAACACAGTCTGGATCCATTCGCAGGCATCGTTCCACGGTCGGTACAAGTTCTGCACTTGAACAAGAGTCGCCGCTTGCAAATAATGTTACCTGATGCCCCATTTTTACAAGCTCTTCTGTTAAATAATGGACGACCCTTTCCGTGCCACCATAAAATTTTGGAGGAACAGATTCAATAAGGGGGGCTATTTGTGCAATTTTCATAGGTAAAATTATTTTGAGAATTTACAGTTATATGCAGGCTATTTGTTGCCCACATCCCTTCTAAATATGTATAATCCCGATTAAGGAGATTTTAACGAAAGCTGCAGATAAGACTTGCTCTATATCTTACGTAATGATTAACATACCGAAAAAATAATACAACTAATAAAAATAAGTAGGAGGCCTTATATGTTGCTCTTTCGTTTTCATGAAATTTTGTATTTATAGCATGGAATTTAAATCTTCCCCTTTACAAGGATTACAGTTTTACTGGGTGATAATTACCAACTGACTTTAGCTTTAAGAGGGCTGACTAGTTTGCTTATTTTTTATTGCATCCCTGATTTCGGTAAGAAGACGCTCTTCATTAGAAGGTGGCGTTGGTGGAGCGGGCTTTTCCGCATGTTTTCTTTTAAGGTCATTAATCCCTTTGACCATTATAAAAATTACCAATGCTAAAAGAAGGAAATTGACTACTACCGTGATAAAATTTCCGTAGGCGAAAATATCTGCATCAGGCACTTTTCGGGCGTCTGCAAGCGAAAGCTTCCTTGCCGCATGTCCATTTAAATCTATCCATAGTTTTGTGAAATCGGGCTGTCCGGTTATCTTGGATACGATGGGCATTATTAAATCATCTATCACACTTGTAACAATTTTTCCGAACGCTGTGCCTATTATTACGCCAACTGCCAGATCGATAACATTTCCTTTGATGGCAAAATCCTTAAATTCTTTTATAAACCCCATTTGACTAAGTTTTAATTCATCAGATAGATCATTTTAATAGGAAATGTTTTTCAATCTTTCATCCTGTGGCTGTTCAAGCCCAAAAACGTGAAAACAGTAGGAGTTTTCACGTTTTTAAATATCCTTCGCCCTCTATAAAGACTTCTTGCTGCCAAATAGATTGGCAATAATTATTATAACTCCTACAATGAGCAAAAGATGAATAAGAAATCCTGTGACATGATACAAAAGAAAACTAAACACCCAGCCGATAATTAATAATATACCGATAACAAATAATAGCGCTTTCATAATTTTTATTTTTTAAATTAATAATCAAATTACAGATGTACATTTCAAATATTCTTTTGCAAGAACTGTATTCTATATTCCAATAATTTTATCAGTGGTCTTTTCATTTCAAAATATAATAATCTGCATGTTTTTAGAGTTGAAGCATTTTGTGAATCATTGAGTGTTTTTTTATTGTACAAAATAATCTTGTTAACCATTAATAATCTCTCCTCCGTTGGGATGTAATACTTGTCCTGTCATATAGCTAGAATCGTCCGATGCGAGAAAAAGATAACAGGGTGCCACTTCTTGCGTTTGACCCGCTCTCTTCATCGGTACATCGGTACCAAATGTTTTAATCTTATCTTCAGAAAAAGAAGAGGGGATAAGTGGTGTCCAAATGGGACCGGGAGCCACCCCATTTACCCGAATCTCTCTTTCTATTAGAGCGGTTGAAAGGGATCTGGTGAAGGCCACTAACGCCCCTTTAGTAGAAGAATAATCTATTAAAGATTTACTTCCTCTGTATGCCGTTACAGAAGTCGTATTAATGATACAACTGCCTTTTTTCATATAGGGTAGAGCAGCCGCCGTCATGTAAAAAGCGGAGAATACATTCGTGCTAAACGTTCTGATTAACTGGTCTTTGGAAATATCTTCCGGATTTTTTTGTGGATATTGAACAGCAGCATTATTTATCAGGATATTAATTTTTCCAAACTTAAGGATGGTCTGTTCAATAACTTTTTTGCAGAAATTTTCCTTTGCGATATCCCCGGATAAAAATAACGTTTGCACACCTCTCTCTAAAATTTCTTGTTCCGTCTTATGAGCATCTTTATGCTCCCGTAGATAAACGACGACGATATTCGCTCCGTGTTCTGCAAATAATAAAGCTATCGCTTTTCCGATTCCACTGTCCCCACCTGTAATGATGGCAATTTTGCCTGCTAGCTTTTTGCCTGGTTCACTAATAGGATGAGAAATTGGTTTTGGCTTCATGGTTGTTTCAGTTCCGGGCTGATGTTTTTGTTTTTGGGCCGGGAATCCTTTCTTAGGACTCTTTTTGTTTTTTTTATTCTCTTCCGATTCTGAATTACTCTATTTTCTTTTAGTTTTTTTTGCCAAGGATGGTTGTATCTTTTTAATATCTGCCTTGTTTATGCTTTCTTGATCTTTATATAATGAGAGGATTATTTAA
>NZ_JBNQGD010000031.1:0-8500 GCF_050436765.1 Arachidicoccus sp.
ATGAGAATCAAACAAAAAGCAGAAAGAAACAAGTTTATAATCTTTTTCAATTTGAATAATGTTTTATAATGAATCAATGGCGTAAAGTTACTCAAAATATAATTAAATCATTTAGTCATCGCGATAAGTGCACCATAAAACTTATTAAAAGTTTTGTGAAATATATGCTGAAAAGTAATAGGTTTGCGCTGTTAGAAAATAATTTTTTTATAAAATAATAACGATGTCTTTAACTATTGTAGGCTCTATGGCTTTTGATGCTATTGAAACGCCTTTTGCAAAAACAGATAAAACTATTGGGGGGTCCGGTATCTATTGCGCTTATGCCGCCAGCAATTTTACTAGCCAAATTAATCAGGTATCCATTGTTGGATATGATTTTCCGAAGGAAGAAATGACCGATTTGAATAAGTTAGGTGTGAACACGGCCGGTGTAGAAATTGTTCCCGATAAAAAATCTTTTTTCTGGAGTGGTAAATATCATTTGGATATGAACACACGCGACACGTTGATTACCGAATTAAACGTGTTAGCTGATTTCAATCCTATCCTACCAGAAAGTTATCAGACAACCGAATATTTATTGCTCGGTAACTTAGCACCGGTTGTCCAAAAAGCGGTCATTCAACAACTAAAAATACGCCCTAAATTGATTGTATTGGACACGATGAATTTTTGGATGGAAGTGGCTTTAAATGATTTACATGAGGTGTTGAAAATGGTTGATGTTTTGGTCGTAAACGATAGCGAAGCGCGTCAGCTAACCGGAGAATATTCAATTGTCAAAGCTGCCAAAAAAATTCTAACAATGGGACCCAAACATCTTATTATTAAAAAGGGAGAACACGGGGCATTGCTTTTTCATAATGATGCAATATTCTTTGCGCCCGCATTGCCAATGGAAGATGTCTTTGATCCCACAGGCGCCGGTGATGCTTTTGCCGGTGGCTTTGTAGGTTATTTGGCTAAGACTGATGATTTATCCTTTGAAAATATGAAAACGGCGATTATTATGGGTTCGGTAACAGCTAGTTTCTGCGTTGAGAAGCTCGGTGCAGAACGGTTGAAGACAATTACACCCCAAGACGTGACTGCCCGCGCCAAACAATTCCTGGCACTAACCGATTTTAAATTAGTTTAAATATTTTTAGTCTATTTCTCCGCTTTGAAATATTGGTGCATTTGCCGATGTTGAAGCGGAGATTTTTTCGTAAGCAATTTAAAGTGTCGGTTAAAGTTAGAGAAATTATAAAAACCACTTTCATAACAAATATCGGCAACAGGGTGGTCTGTCTCTGCCAGTAGCCTACAGGCATGATTGATACGCACTTCCGTAAGAAAAGTAGAAAAACTTTTTTGAGCTCTAGATTTAAAAAATCTGCAAAAAGAATGTGGGCTGATATGCGCCACATCCGAGATTTCCTGTAATGAAATTTTTTCTTGAAAATGTTGGAGGATGTATTGGTACACATTATTCATGCGCTCAGATTCGTTACTGTTTTCTGCCCAGTTATGCGTTTCAGCAGTGCTTAAAATTGTTTTTGTACTATGGGTGTTGCAGGCAGCATTTAATATTTGTAATAATAAAATAATACGTTCTGAATCCTTCGCGACCGTCAATTGCTTTAATAATTTTGCAATGACCAATTTTGCCTTGCCAGTAATAATGATACCTTGTTTAGCTCTTTGCAATAGTTGTGAAAGAGCTTTATTTTCCGGCATCTCCCAAAAAAAAGTACCTAATGCATCTCGTGAAAAATGAAGCACATCTGCCTGAGCAAAAAAAAGTGATTCTTTTTGATAATATTCTTCGTCACAGCGCCACAAATGAGGTAAGTTGGCACCTACCAATATCATATCGCCGGAAGAAAAACGTGCAATATCGTTGCCAATAAATTGTGTACCCCTGCCTTTTAAAATATGCACCAATTCCAATTCAGGATGGTAATGCCACTTGTCGTAAAAAAAAGCGACCTTATCGTGGCGGACACTAAATGAGAAAGCGGGATTGCTTGATATTTTTAATAATTGAGGTTTCATTGAATTATAGACTACAATTTACTTCGATTTTTTTTATACCTTTCACAATAAACGCTTTTTAATTTATAATTGGGAATTTTTAAATAAACTTGTGTAAACTTTGTTCAATAAAAAGCATCGAAACGAATAGTTTTTAGGATAACAAAATTAATAGACTCCTTTTTGGGGACCAAAAAATAAAAACAAATAGATGAAAAAAATAAGCTTAATTATTTTGTGTAGCCTGCCATTGGCGTTGTTAGCTCAAAGCAATTTCAATATTTCTGGAAATGTACGCGGCGTAAATCCTTCTGTCGAAAAGGTGTATATTTCTTATGCTGCAAATGGACAAAATGTAATCGACAGCGCGAGTGTTATAGGAAACCGTTACCGTTTTGACGGCATTATTAATGAACCTACGCGTATGGATTTACGTGCGGCTTATCGGCAAAAGGATAATGAGAAGCCGGAGATGTCACGCGATTTACTGACTATTTTTATAGAGCCCACGAATATAGAGATAAAAAGTACTGATTCTTTCTCAAATGCGACTGTTACAGGATCTCGTGCGAATGTCGAATTTCAAAAATTACAATCAGCTGCAAAACCTTTTGAGAATAGGGCTTCCGCATTAATGGGAAAAGCAGAAATGTTTAAGAAAGAAAAAAATAGTTCGGCATTAGAATCTACCGAAGGTCAATTGGAGACATTGCAATCGCAAATGAAAGAGGCGGTGTATGCGGATTATATTAGAGAGAATCCTAATTCTCCGCTTGCTTTTTTTGCGCTCCAACAATATTCCGGAGCGGTTATTCAAAATCCGTCAAAAGTAGAAGCATTATTTAAGTTATTGCCTGCAACCCTTCAGCAATCAAGAGACGGGCAGAGGATGCACGTTTTAATTGAGATGGCTAGGCTTGCAGACGTAGGAAAGATGGCGCCTGCTTTTACACAAAGCGATGCCGATGGAAATCCTGTTTCCCTTACTTCCTTTAAAGGAAAGTATGTGTTGGTTAATTTTTGGGCTAGTTGGTGTGGTCCCTGTCGTGCGCAAAATCCCGAATTGACGAAATTGTACGATCGATATAAAAATGACGGTTTTGAAATTATAGGTGTATCATTAGATAAACCCGGTGAAAAAGATGAATGGCTAAAAGCGATACAGGATGACGGTTTGACGTGGACGCAAGTTACTGATTTGCGTTTTTGGAGCAATGCTGTAGCAAGGCAATACGGTGTGGTGGCGCTCCCACAAAACTTTTTGATAGATGAAAATGGGAAGATTATTGCAAAAAATTTAAAAACGGATCAACTATCCAGAAAATTAAAATCCATTTTTGGAAATTAGTGAAAAATGAGAAAGTCCGCAACACAATTAACTATTGTATTGCGGATTCTGTGATAATGCGCTAATATCTTCTTCACTGTAATCTTTTATTACGTTGTATAAAGTGTCGCGTTCAATAGGCTTGCGACCTGCTTGTTTAATCAACGCAACTAGTTCAGCAGTTGACAAAGAGGGTTTTTGTTCTTCACTTCCTGCCATTGAATAAATTTTTGTCGTATCATCAATTGTCCCGTCCAAATCGTCAACGCCGAAACTTAAAGTAAGTTGCGCGTTTTGCCTACCCAACATTGGCCAATAGGCTTTCATGTGTGGAAAATTATCTAGATACAAACGGGATATAGCATATAATCTCATGTCTTCTACCACGGAACTTTCCGGTATATTGGACATGTCATTATTGCCATTTCTAAATTTCAAGGGAATGAAAGTGTTGAAGCCTCCGGTTTCGTCTTGCAGTTGGCGCAAACGTTCCATATGGTCAATTCGATGTTCGAAATTTTCGATATGTCCAAAAAGCATGGTTGCGTTGGAATGCATGCCCAGATTGTGTGCAACCCGATGAATGTTTAGCCAGCCTTCGGTTCCTACCTTATCGTGACAAATCTTTTGGCGAATGTCTTGATGAAAGATTTCTGCGCCTCCACCCGGTAATGATTGCAAGCCTGCCTGCTGCAATAGTTTCATGCCTTCTTCAGTGGAAACTTTTGCCTTACGAAACATATAATCCAATTCAACGGCTGTATATCCTTTGATATGTAATTCTGGGCGGTGCGCCTTTATTTTCTTCATTAATTTAATAAAGAATTCCATGGTTAATTTTGGATGTACACCTCCTACTATATGTATTTCTGTTACCGGTTTACCATCGTAACTTTTTACAATATGCATTATTTGATCTTCAGACAATTCCCACCCTTCATCACGGTTCTTGTATAACCGGGAATAGGAACAAAATGCGCAGGTAAACACGCATACATTAGTAGGTTCAACATGAAAATTCCGATTAAAATAAGTATTGTTACCATGTTTTTTTTCACGTACATAATTGGCTAAAGTGCCAACAAAACCCAGGGACGCTTTTTCAAAAAGCGTGACACCTTGCTCAAAACTTAATCTTTCTTCGTTTAATATTTTGTAACCAATATTTTTTAATGCCGTATCTTTTTCTGATTGTATTAATGCTTCCACTCCTTGGCTCAACGTTTCCTGCATATCATTTTTTTTAGGTTACAAATTTACGGTTAAATATGAAAAATGAAATGTGAATACTAAAACTTATTCTTTTTGCTGCGTAAGCCTTACTGATTTATTAACTTTATTTTCTTTTTCTTTTAATCTTCCCGCTTCATTTAAAGCTTTGTTGAGCAAATATTCAATCTGCCCGTTTATGCTCCGAAAATCGTCGGCTGCCCATGCGGCTAACGCTTTGTGGGTGGCGGAATCAATGCGTATTATTAAATTTTTTTTCTCGTTCACACCTCAATATTTTTTGAATTATTGATAAAGGGTTCCTGTGTTCATTATCGGAGTGGCCCCTCTTTCGCCACAAAGCACGACTAAAAGATTGCTTACCATAGCAGCTTTTTTATCATCGTCCAGATCTACTATTTGTCTTTCAGATAATTTGTTTAAAGCCATTTCTACCATTCCTACTGCACCTTCCACGATTTTAGTTCTTGCAGCTACGATGGCGGTGGCCTGTTGTCTTTGTAGCATCGCTCCGGCTATTTCTGAAGCATAGGCCAGGTGGCTAATGCGTGCCTCCTTTATGATGATTCCTGCCGGAGCTAAACGCTCTGATAGTTCTTTTTCTAAAATTTCATTCACCTTTGAGCCGCCCTCGCGTAAGGTGATCGAAGCATTCTCATCTTCCAAATTGTCATAAGCAAAACTTCCGGTTAATAAGCGCACTGCAGCTTCACTCTGTGTTTTTACATAACTATCGTAATTCTGGACATCATAAGCAGCCTTATAAGTGTCACCTACTTGCCAAACGATTACGGCCCCAATTTCGATGGGGTTGCCCATTTTATCGTTTACTTTTAATATTTGTCCTTGCAAGTTGTTAGAGCGTAGGCTAATGCTGACCGAAGTATAAAACGGGTTAACAAAGAATAAGCCGTTTTCTTTTACAGTGGCAACGTATTTGCCAAAGAAATTCAATACCCTGGAGTGATTGGGACTGATAACCAGCAGACCCTTTAGTATAAAAATCGCTATAGCAATGCAAAGAAAACCAAGGACCATAAAGAATGTTTCGTTATTTGCATTTGCAAATATAATAATGCTTACTATTACCAAAAATACGGCAATAGACAAGGCTACAAAGCCGGATATGGGTTTAATAATCTTTTCCATAGTTATAATTTTATGATATAAATTTGATATCAAATCTATATAACTATTCTGAGCTTCCCAAATATATTATTTCACTTCAAATTTGTTGCTTTCTTTAAGTTTGCCATTTTCAAAAAGTTCATATGGATACCATCCGGGGCGCAGAAAACTACTTTTGTTTAGAATAATTTCGGCGTAATCGAAATGACTTATCTTAAAAAAGATAGTGTGGCCGTCAAGTTGGTAAATATTCATAGAGAAGGCATCTAAATTATTTTGCGGTAAACGTATTACCACATTCCCATCCGCATTCAAAAATAAATAATTAGAAACTTGTGTAAGACTACTTGTAGGGGATTTTACAATAGCTGCTATTGAGTTATATTTTTTATATAAAACGGTATGTGCATCGATAAAAAATAAACTATCTGATGTATTGTATAAAACGGAATCTCGTAATTTTTGAAGTTGTTTAATCGTAAGCTCCTTTGTTTCATCGCCTTGCAATACAACATTTTTGTCCCCGTCTAATTTACCAATTAATCCCTCTGATATATAACCGGATGATATTTTTTTCGCCTTCGTGAAAACGTAGTTACCTTGCTTGGTTGTATAATAAATACGGTAATATATTTCTCCGGGAAAGGGATGGTTATCGGTATAAGCATTTACTGTTAATGCCGCATTGGGAGAAGCATAAATAGTGCGAAAGCCTCTTACACTGTCGCCGGAACGTTGAATATTTAAAATGGAAATATTATCGCCAAAATTGTTGCGCCAAGAAATAATGGGGTGGTTTTGTACACCTTTCTTTACAGAGAAATCAGGTAAGACTTCTTGCGCAAAACAGCTATTGCCAATAGAGAATAGGATGACTAAGAGTAAAATGTATTTCGGCATATATTTAATTGTCTAAGAAAATTTGAAGGCCAAAGGAATTGTAATATTAATCCTTTGTTTTTGGTGTGGCAAAAGTAATGCAAATATTGTATGAGTGGTAGCCTCTTTAAGGCTTGATCTTCAATAAAGTAAAGTGCCGGGAGCTAACGACAAATTGCCCTGTAAACCGCCTGTATGTATGAATAATACTGTGCTTCCAGAAGGAATTGTATTTTCTTTTGATAAAGAATGCAGGGCATAAAAAGCCTTGGCGGTGTACACGAAATCTAACGGAAGATTAACATTGGTAAAAGTTTCGTTCATAAAATCGAGGAGCATCTGGGTTTTCCTGGCGTAGCCGCCAAAATGAAAATTATGTAATAACTCAAAGTTCTTTTTCGCTTCTTCTATTGAAAGTAAAGAATCAATTTGAGCCAGGAGTGCAGTATTATTTTTCATTACGCTAATACCATATAATTTTTGGTGAGGCAACATCTTTTTTATGATGCCAGCCATGGTTGTGCCTGTTCCTACCGCTAAGATAATATGCGAATATTTTTGTAAATCAATTTGCTCAAACATGTCGCCAACGCCTTTTGTCCCGAGTATGCCAAAGCCACCTTCATCAATCCAGAAAACGTCTTGGAATTTATTTTTCAACGATGTTTTCTCCTGATAATCGCCGCGCGAAACGAAATGTAGCTGCATCCCATAACTGATTGCATTTTGCAAAGTATGGGAAAGTGTAGCGGGTTTTTCTCCGCGAATGATACCGATGCTTTTAATGCCAGCTTCCTTTGCAGCAAAGGCAGTCGCGACAATATGGTTTGAGAACGCACCTCCAAAAGTGGCAATGGTATCAAAGCTTTCTTTTTTTGCTTCTTGCAAATAATATTTCAATTTGAACCACTTGTTGCCGCTTATCACCGGATGTAGTGTATCTAAACGCAGGACACCTACTTTTACTTTGGTGTTAGAAAAAGAATCAAAAGGTATCTGTTCGAGTGTTGGCGAAGAAAACATGATTAAAATTTAATTGGCTGTAAAACGATAATATTTTAGTTTCGCCAAAGTTTAAATAAAAAAATTGTTTTATGACAAAACCTACATTGGTAATTTTGGCTGCAGGCATGGCCAGCCGCTACGGAAGCTTGAAACAAATACAGTCTTTTGGGCCTTCAGGCGAAACGATTATTGAATATTCTATATATGATGCTATCCGTGCCGGATTTGAAAAAGTGGTTTTCATTATTCGGGAAGACTTTTTGCAGGATTTTAAAGATATTTTCGAAGAAAAGCTGAAAGGTAGGATCGAAATTGATTTTGTTTTTCAAAAAATGGATGCATTTACCGAAAATTTTTCTATTCCCTCCAATCGCACAAAACCTTTTGGTACAGCGCAAGCCATTCTTTGCTGTAAAGGAAAAATTGATGCGCCTTTTGCTGTAATTAATGCGGATGATTTTTATGGAGCAGAAGCTTTTGAAAAAGCATATACATTTTTGAAAAGTAAAGTAGGGGATAATGTGTACGGCTCTATTGCCTATAAGTTAAAGAATACTTTGAGTGATAATGGTAGTGTAAGTCGTGGACAAATATTCACCAATTCAAATGGTGAAATGACCGGCATTGAAGAGCGTCTGAAAATATATAAACAAGGGGATAAAATTGTATATGAAGATGGAAATGATTTAGTAGAACTTGGACCTGATACGCAGGTGAGTATGAATTTCTTTTGCTTCGCACCAAGTTTTATAGACCTTTGCGAAAGCGAATTTCAACCTTTCTTGGAAAAAAACATTGAAGATATCAAATCTGAATTTTTAATGCCAAAAGTTGCAGATACATTTATCAAGCAGAACAATGGCGTGATTGACGTTATTACGACCGATGCAAAGTGGTTTGGCGTTACTTACA
>NZ_JBNQGD010000032.1:0-1511 GCF_050436765.1 Arachidicoccus sp.
AATCGGAGAGGGAATACTGATGTCCGTGAACTTATAATAATCTTGCTGTTGATGGTCTAAAAGTCTAACTCTAATTAAAGGCTCATCATATTTTAAAAAGAATCGTTCCGTAAAACGTTTTTGGGTGGTGGAACGAATACGATCTGGAATAAGGAAATCAAGCAAAGATTGTATCAGTGTAATATTTTCCTCTATAAACTTTGTATGAATCTCTATTGGCAATTGTCGCAAATAAAGGTTTGGTCTCCGTGTTTGAATAAAATATTGGCACACTTTAAGCGCATCATCCCAATTCACATTTTTATCTACTAAACATCCTAAAACAATCTCGTCGATAAATAATGAAGTGTTTGTTCTTGGAATTTTTACTTTATGAGACAACTTTGAATGAATCCTTCCAAACACCTAATTTAATTACAATTTTGAAAGTCTGAGGTAAGAAGGTCAATTGCTTTTCGCCTTTTCATCATGTCCGCTCACTCTATTTACCATTCTTTTTTAACTGTGATTTTTTGATATTTATCCTAATTTTTGTGCATCTTGATGAGTATACTCACTAAAAGTTAAGCTTTCTAGTGAATAAATTCACCAAAAAGTCATATATTTGGTGAATAAAGTAACAATTATGATTGGCCGAATCCTCAAAAAAACATTGTCTGAAAGGCTATTTAAAGGTAAGACAATTGTTCTCATTGGTCCAAGGCAGGTGGGTAAAACAACGCTTGTTAAAGAAATACTAAGGGAACATGATTTCCTTTTTCTTGATGGAGATGATCCGGTAGTTCGATCCAATTTAACGAATCCCAATACAATTCAATTGGAAACAATTATTGGTCAATCGAAAATCGTATTCATCGATGAAGCTCAGCGCATTGAAAACATAGGCTTGACAGCTAAGATTATTCATGATCAATTCAAAAATGTACAATTGGTTATTAGTGGTTCTTCTGCCTTTGAATTACGTAATCAAACCAATGAGCCTTTAACAGGAAGAAAACGAGAATATTTTTTGTATCCGATATCATACGAAGAATATGAGCAATCGCGTGACTTCCTCACTGCATCGAGAGATTTAAATACACGTCTTATTTTTGGATTTTATCCGGATGTAATCAATAACCGAGGCGAAGAAATTGAAAGTTTAAATGAAATCACACAGAGCTACTTGTTTAGGGATATTTTAGCACAGGGGAATCTGAAAAAGCCAGAAATCTTGGAAAAAATTCTTCGGGCATTGGCCTTTCAACTTGGTAGTGAAGTAAGTTTTAATGAAATTGCTCAACTGATAGGCGTTGACAAAAATACGGTGTCCAATTATATTCGGCTATTGGAATTATCTTATATCATCTATCCCCTAACTACATTTAGCAGAAATTTACGCAATGAAATAAAGACAAATCATAAAATATATTTTTATGACAATGGGATTCGTAATGCACTCATTCAAAACTTCAGTCCGATTGAATTCCGCAATGATGTTGGAGCACTGTGGGAGAATTTTCTAATAACAG
>NZ_JBNQGD010000033.1:0-3888 GCF_050436765.1 Arachidicoccus sp.
GAATGAATTTTATAGACAAAACGCAACTACAAAAAATTGCAGAACCACTTAAGAAGAGTGGCTATGGAGAATATTTATTGAAATTGTAACTATTAAAGGTTTTACTGACCGGCTTCGATGTATTACAAACTACATCTCCTTGAAATCGCCGGACGCGATAATTGAAAAAATAAACCTTGCGATAAAAGATTTAGACTGCTTTCAGGCTTAATGCAAGGGTATTATTTAAGAAAGGATACTTTTTGACTTGTTGGAAATATTTCAAGTCTAAAACGCTGTTTAATGCTTTAACATGGCGTAGATGGTGAATATCTGATCCACAATAATCATACATGTTTTTGTTTAGCAAATATTCCGCTGTCTTCTTAACATTTTTGCCATAATAACCTGATAAGGCAATGGTATTGAGTTGAAAAAGACAACCTCTTTCCTTGAGTTCATCATATTTTTCTAACTGATGGTGATAAAAGTTATATCGTTCTGGATGAGCCAATAATGGCTGATATCCATGAACCTGCATAGCGAACAAGGCGTTATTTAAAAAGGGAGATTCGACCAAATAAGACATTTCTACCAAAACCATATTGCCCGCAATGGTTAATAATTTCTCGCTACTTTCGGTAAGTGCAATAAACCTTTCATCAATCATATATTCTGCGGCTGCATCTATTTCAATATCCCATTGTAAGGCCGCTATTTTTTGACGAACCAAATCTCTTTGTTGCAATATCACCTCTTTTGTATTCGGATAAAGGTCTTCACTTATATGAGGTGTAGCAATCATTTTTTTAAAACCCTTTTTGCGCATAGCGTCAATCAACGCAAGGCTATCCTCTATTTTTCCGGCGCCGTCATCAATGCCCGGTAATATATGTGAATGTATATCGGTCTGAATAAAATTCCAGTTATTTTTAACTGAATTGCTATTTTTAAATAGGATGTTGAACATAGAATTCACTCTTTTCAAATTAGCTATAATATCAAATGCGTTATTAGCGTAAATCTACATTAAATAAAAAATGAGACACTTTCTTAAATGTCTCACTTTATATAACTTGACATTTAATTAGATGACTAACATGGCATCTCCATAAGTAAAGAAATTATACTTTTCTTTGATGGCAATTTTATAAGCTTCCATTGCCAAATCATAACCTGCAAATGCCGCCACCATTATCAATAGACTGGTCTTGGGTAAATGAAAATTACTAATTAAACTATCAGCAATATTAAAATTATGCGGGGGATGGATAAAGACATTTGTCCAGCCTTCATTTGGTTTTAATAATTTTTGCGCTGTAAAGCTGCTTTCTAGCGCACGCATGGTGGTTGTCCCGATAGAGCAGATGCGATGCCCGGTTTCTTTTGCCTTGTTAACTATTTTGCAGGTTTCTTCATCAATTCTGAAGTATTCTGCATCCATTTTGTGTTTGCTCAAATCTTCTACTTCAATAGGTCTAAAGGTTCCCAGACTTGTGTGAAGCGTTAGCTCAGCAAACTTTATACCTTGAATTTCCAGGCGTTTAATAAGTTCTTTGCTAAAATGCATACCAGCAGTTGGGGCAGCTACTGCGCCTTCATATTTGGCATAGACGGTTTGGTAACGTTCCTTATCCTCTTCTGTAGGTTTGCGTTTGATGTATTTTGGTAATGGTGTTTCGCCCATAAACTCCAGCATTTTTCTGAAGCTGGCTTCATCGGCATCCCATAAAAAGCGAATAGTTCTTCCCCGGCTGGTCGTATTGTCAATGACTTCGGCTACCAATTCATCATTTTCTCCAAAATACAATTTGTTACCTACCCGTATTTTTCTTGCAGGGTCTACGATTACGTCCCATAGCCTGTTTTGCTTGTTCAATTCACGAAGTAGGAACACCTCTATTTTGGCACCCGTTTTTTCTTTGCGGCCGTACATACGGGCCGGAAAAACTTTGGTGTTGTTGACAACAAAAACGTCTTTGTCATCAAAATATTCTAATACGTCTTTAAATGTTTTGTGTTCAATACGTCCTGTTTTGCGTTCTACAACCATAAGACGGCTGTCTTCGCGGCGTTTAGTAGGGGTTTGGGCAATTAAGTTCAGTGGAATGTCGAAGCGAAATTGAGATAACTTCATGTTGTTTTACAATGTTTTTCAGACTAAACATCCTTTTCTTTTTCATAAAAAGGAGGTCTCGTGTGCCTATTAATTAATTAAATTTAATAGCCCACATTCATTATGTCGTAGCCTTACGGGGCGACTAAATGATGTTACGGCATCATTATTCAAGTGCGCAAAGGTACAAAAGCTGCATCAAATTGAAAAAAATATTTGCAAAGCTAATTTACAGGAGGTCTTACAAAAAGTTGGGTGAAAAATAGTATACCCTGATCATTCCTCGCTACGCCAATCCCCACAAGGGAAAAATTTCCCAAAAGGTTTTTTCTATGGGGCGGACTATTTATCCATATGTCCACCACTTCTTTTCCTGTGATATCACCATAGGCAACATTTTCTCCTGTAGCTATATAGCGTCCATATTTTCTTTTTAGCAAAAGTGTTCTCGTGTCAAATCCCCTATGACCAAATCCAACCCTGCCTCTGGCCATATCAATGCTATGATCAAGTGCTATGTTGTCTACAAAACTGACTCTTTTTAGTGGGGACAAACCATGGGCTTTTCGAAATTGATTGGTATAATACAATATATCATTTTCTATGGAATGGCCCTTTGCTTGGGAAATAAAAGGCAAGAAAAATAAAAAGCTAATACTCAGCAGTAAGATAAATCGACAGTGTTTCATTTATTAAGAAAGCTATTTGAAGTGAAATATTTTACTTCTCATTCCAAATAGCTTGCCACAAGTAGTTTATGCTTCTTTTCTTAATTTTTTGTAGGCATTGATTAAACCATTTGTAGAAGAATCATGGGAGGAAATCTGTTTGTCGTCTTCTAATTCTGGTAATATGTTCCCGGCCAATTGCTTACCTAGTTCTACGCCCCATTGATCGAAACTGAAAATATTCCAGATAATACCCTGAGTAAATATTTTGTGTTCATATAAGGCGATCAGACTTCCTAAACTTTCGGGTGTTATTTCTTTTAGTAAGAAAGAGTTTGTGGGACGGTTACCTTCAAAAACTTTGAACGGCGTTATTTTTTTTATCTCTTCTGCAGATTTGCCTTGTTTCTCCAATTCTTCTTTTACGACTGCTTCTGTTTTTCCATTCATTAATGCTTCCGTTTGAGCAAAAAAGTTACTCAGCAATTTATTATGATGGTCGCCAATCGGGTTATGACTGATAGCGGGTGCTATAAAATCGGCAGGGATTATCACGGTACCTTGATGGATCAACTGATAAAAGGCATGTTGGCCGTTTGTACCTGGTTCACCCCAAATTACGGGACCCGTACTATAGGAAACCCCAGCGCCTTTTCTATCCACACTTTTGCCGTTACTTTCCATATTTCCCTGTTGGAAATAGGCACTAAAGCGATGCATATATTGATCATAGGGTAATATTACTTCTGTTTGTGTGCCGAAGAAATTAGTATACCAAAGACCAATCAGCGCCATTATAACGGGAATATTCTGATTTAATTTTTCTGTTTTGAAATATTCATCCGTTTTGAAAGCTCCACGCAGTAGTTGCTCAAAATTTTCATACCCGATAGATAGAACGATCGATAAACCTATGGCACTCCAAAGAGAATATCTGCCTCCGACCCAATCCCAAAATTCGAACATGTTATTTGGGTCGATGCCAAATTTGGTTACTTCTTTTTCATTCGTACTTAATGCCACAAAATGTTTTGCCACCTCGCTTTCATTTTTGGCCGATTTAAGGAACCATTCACGTGCCGTGTGCGCGTTGGTCATGGTTTCTTGTGTCGTGAAAGTTTTTGA
>NZ_JBNQGD010000034.1:0-2316 GCF_050436765.1 Arachidicoccus sp.
CAGTTTGGAGGTGCAACGTAAAGTTGTTTGCGAGGAGTTCAAGGAGCATTATATCAACAAGCCTTATGGTGACGTTTGGCATAAACTCCGCGAACTAGCTTATACTGTTCATCCTTATCGCTGGATGACTATTGGCAAAGAACTACGTCATGTGGAAGATGCCACATTGGAAGATGTTAAGAAATTTTTCTTTAAACATTACACGCCTTCTAATGCAATTTTGGTTGTGGCTGGAAATGTGCGAACTGCTAAAATGAAAGAGTTGGCTGAAAAATGGTTTGGTCCGATTCCTGCTGGTGAAAAATACAGGCGTAATATTCCAAAAGAGCCAGAACAACTTGCACCGCGCTATCTGGAGGTAAAAGCAAAAGTGCCTGTTGATGCGTTATATAAAACCTGGCATATGGGTGCGAGATTAGATGAAAGCTATTATGCTACTGATTTAATTACAGACGTTTTTGGCAACGGGCCTTCTTCCAGGTTGTATCAAAGTTTGGTAAAGGAGCAGCAATTGTTTTCAAATATTTCTTGTTATCATATGGGCACTATTGATAATGGCTTAGTGGTTATAGAAGGAAAGTTGAGCAAAGGCATAAAAATGGAAGATGCAGAAGTTGCCGTGGATAGACAAGTGCAGCTTCTGCTGAAAGAAAACATTACACAAAAAGAGTTAGATAAAGTAATTAACAAAACTGAAAGTATGATTGCTTTTGAAGATATGAGTGTTTTGAATCGTGCAAATAGCTTGGCTCTTTATGAATTATTGGGCGATGCAAGTTTAATGAACAGCGAATTAGCACATTATCAAAATGTAACATTGAATGATATTGCAATGACAGCAAAAGAAATTTTTAAAGAAACTAATTGCAATACTTTGCGTTATTATAGCGAATTGTAATAAATAACTGATATACGCGATATTAAATCGCAAAACATAAATTTTTAAGGATGTTAGACAGAAAAGTACCGCCTCCAATCTTGGACTCAGTGAATTTTGATTTAAAACTAAAGAAATACGAACATTTTTTATTAGACAACCATACACCGGTATATATGATAAATGCAGGTGCAGAAGAGGTGGCTTCTATTGAATGGGTATTTAATGCAGGTAATTGCTATGAGGCTAAAAACCTAATAGCTTCTGCCACCAATCATTTGATTAAAAATGGTACAAAAACACGCTCATCTTTTGAAATAAGCGAATTTTTTGATTTTTATGGAGCTTATTTGGGTGCAGGATGTAGTAATGAAACAGCAATTATCAGTTTAAGCTGTTTATCGAAGCACTTAGCCGTATTGCTTCCTAAGATAGCTGAATTAATTACAGAAAGCATTTTCCCAGAAATGGAATTATCTATTTATTTACAAAATCAAAAGCAACGCTTGACTATGAGCCTGCAAAAAGGTGATTTTATAGCCAATCGTTTGATTGACGTTTATTTATATGGCGAAAATCATCCTTATGGTAAATTTACTTCCTTAGAGGCTTTAAATGCTATTGATAGAGAAGATCTGAATCATTTTTATAGGGAAAAATACACGAATGGCGATTGCAAAATTTTTGTCGCCGGAAAATTACCCGCCGGTATTGATCAGCTACTCAATCAGAATTTTGGTGCTTTACCTTTTGTAAATAATAGAAATTCATCTGCTATTAATTATACGCGCCAACCTGCTAGCGAGAAAAATTATACTATATTCAACGACGAGAAGAGTGTGCAAGGCGCTATTCGTTTAGGTAGGCCATTCCCCAACAGACATTCAGAAGATTGGCCTAAGATGCAGGTATTAAATACAGTTTTTGGCGGCTATTTTGGTTCCCGATTGATGAGTAATATTCGGGAAGAAAAAGGCTACACTTATGGCATTCATAGCTTTGTTCAGAGTCATGTGAATGAAAGTGCCTTTATTATATCTACAGAAGCGGGAAAAGATGTTTGTCAGGCAACCATAGAAGAGGTATGGAAAGAAGCAAAAAAAATACGGGAAGAACTCATTGATGAGGAAGAACTACATCTGGTAAGAAACTATATGGTAGGAAGTGTATTGGGTAGTTTAGATGGACCTTTTCAAATAATCGGCCGTTGGAAAAATTATATTTTAAATGGTTTGGATGATGGCTTTTTTTATCAAAGCCTGCATGTTATTAGGACGGTTACACCAGAAGAATTACAAGAATTGGCTAATAAATATTTAACTGAAGAATCCTTTTATCAGTTAACTGTGTTCTGATTTTTGAAATTTGGATAAAGACTTCTGTCTTGGGAGTGTAATATAAACTGTGTCAGCTAATTTTTTATTTACCTTTACTGAATC
>NZ_JBNQGD010000035.1:0-1308 GCF_050436765.1 Arachidicoccus sp.
CACAACACTTTAGATTAATTTCGACCTTTGACCTAAGGAACTTTATTATTTTCTGTTCGCTTTACTTAAACCTTGCGCCGCAGAATCTCTAAAAGTAACGCATCGATTCAGGCGGGATCCGTCTCCGGCCGCTAATGCTAAAAATGGTGTTTGCTGATGCTGTATTACGTTAAGCAAGCGTTTTCGAAAAAATGTTTCCAATCCTCAAATGAAAAAAAAAAAAAATGAAAAAAAAAGAGAGTGAACGCAATCCTCATGAAAAACCAGACAGGAAATTCGTCATCTAGGAAACAATAGACACTTCAGGGCAAACAGTTTACTTGGTCAGAACAAAATTTTTTGTAGGTAGTCAACACATTTATAGGTATTTTAGATCAAATCAACACACATCGACCTTTGAAGTAAAACAGGACTATGCCTAAAATAGGACGATGGCATCAATCGGACGGCAGAAGCCTCTGAGGCCGTTTTAAGGTTGGGGGACGATTTTCGATTTTCACTGCCGTGGCACGATATGCCATGCCATGGCATTTTGTCGGCGGACCTCGGTCAAAAAAGAGCCAGGTTTGGACTCAGCTTGGTGACCCCCACCCCCGTGCAAAAAAATCCCGGCTCCGCTCCTTCAGAAAAGCCAAAAAATACGTCGAAAATACTGAGAGGCAGACACACGACTAACTGATCGACGGAGCTCCATTATTGAAACGGATCGAGGACTTTACTTGGACTAAGAAAACTGTTGTCTCAAACTAAGCCCTTAAATTCGAATGAACTCTCGATTATGGGTTTTCGAACGGATTAGGACTAAACATAACCTTATTCCTTAGGGAGAACTAAGGGCAGAATCGGAAAGGGCAGAATCGGAAGCAGGTTCCGACTCAGCAAGACCGAAGCACCATTACTGCAATGTCCTCGAGGAGACCATTTAGGATCATTAGGACCATATATTTAGGGCATTAGTAACCGCGCCGCTTTTGGCGAATTGCTGCTAGTGACTCTCGATCTTGAATGGGATTCCATCTCCTAGAAAGCTATTAATCGTCCCATTGGAAGGTCCGAACCCTCTCTGGTATCCTTCCGGTAGTGACAAATTGTTCAGTTAGTACCATGCGCGATACAAACCTTTATGCACATGCGTATCTGAAAATTACAAGGGGCCTTATTTGAGGGCACAAATGTTAAAGGCCAAGTGGGGCATCAATGAAGTATCTTTCCTTTCTTGAAAACTTACCTCGTAGATGTTTTTACTTTGTGTTGGCATGTGTGCCTAGACTATTAACTGGGCCGCCCGATCTCATTCGAGCCGACACC
>NZ_JBNQGD010000036.1:0-1242 GCF_050436765.1 Arachidicoccus sp.
AGGGAAACATCTGCTTCATTATAAAGATTCATATAGCTTTCAATAGGCAATTTATCAACACGCTTATAAGGTAGCTTCCCATCTAAAGAATAATGGGCTTCCATTCGATCCCAAACACCCGTCGTATTCTTTATATATCCCGCCATTATGAATTGAGCTTTATTCATAATTTCTTGATCTATTCTTTGGAATGGATAACGAAGTATTGACAAGTCTTTTTCATGGCTGCTCTCGCCTGCGTAAATGAACCTTATTCTTTCGGATGGTTGTTTCTCATTGGATATAAACTGTCCAAATTCAAACGGTATGGAATTGGGAAGAATTTCCACATTTTTATTATATGGTTTTATCAAATCGGCTAATCTTGTATGCGTTGTCCAAACCATATCAGCAGCCTTTAGGTTCTCAATCTGTCTTAATACAAGATTACCCCTCTTATATAAATTAGCTGCTAAATGCTTATCGTAAACCTCCCAATAATCATCCAGATCACAGATTATTTTAAACCTTCTTTTCTCCCGAAGTTCAAGAAGTTTTTCAAATCTTATTTTTGAAAATCTATTGTAAATAACCACGTCCACATTATCAAAGTCAACTACAATAGTCTTATCGGGCATTAGAGTGATCGTATTGATGCTTAATTCATCTTTATATCTCTCCCTAATTATTTGTAAATGAATTATTATGCGGTGATAATCACAGCCATAATTTTGAGAAACTAAAGGAATAACATTAATCATTTGTAATTTAATTAAAATTTTTTTAATCATTTCTACCAAAAACTGCTGTTAATATATTATAGGGGGTTTTCTCTTTTCTGATAGTATCCTCAATATAATTAGCACGCAATAAATCATAACCGAATGTATTCATTAGCATAGTCAATGACCTTCGATTAAAATGGTGCAGATGTTCATCTGGCCTCCTATGTTTCCAATTCTCAAACCATTTGTTATTTTCTGGATATCTACAATTGGGAACACTTATTATGAAATATCGGGCATCGTAATTTTTTATAATAGTCAAATCCTCATAATGCTCCAAAACATCATACATCGTTATTATATCAAATGGTATTTCATGGGGTTCAATAAATACACAGCCATCTGGAGGTTTAATTCCGGTTATGTCATAACCATAACAATCAAATTCGGCTTGATGGGCCGCTTTTAAAAATGCGCCACCCCCATAACCAATATCTAAAATACTATACGTATTGTGCTGTGGATATAATCCAAGCGT
>NZ_JBNQGD010000037.1:0-3279 GCF_050436765.1 Arachidicoccus sp.
TTTTCTTATCTGCAATATTTTTCTACATATCCATGCCGAATAATATTTATGCAAAAAAAATAATTCGTACCGATTCTATTCCCCAGTACAAAGGTTATACACTTGCCTGGCATGATGAGTTTGACAAGAAAAAACTAAACGAGCAAGATTGGAATTATGAAAAAGGAAACCACAACGGATGGGGCAATCACGAACTGGAATACTACACATCGAGGCCTAAAAATGTTTACCTATCGAAAGGGCATCTGGTAATTGAGGCAAGAAAGGAAGATTACCACACATTTCATTATACTTCCGCAAGAATTACGACAAAAGATAAAAAAGAATTTACTTACGGAAGAATAGATATGCGTGCCAAACTGCCCGTATCCAGTGGAATGTGGCCGGCTCTCTGGATGTTAGGCAGCAATATATCGACCGTCAATTGGCCTACCTGTGGTGAAATAGACATTATGGAATTAATTGGAAAAAATCCAAAACAAGTCGTGGGTTCTTTTCATTGGGAAAAAGCCAATGGAACGGAAGGAACTATCAACAATAAGTACAGTTTAAGCAACGGAGATTTTTCGAAAAATTTTCACGTATATAGTTTGACCTGGGGAAAAGACTCTATGCAAATTTTGATAGATAATATTCCTTATGTAAAAGCTGCACGACAAGATTTCAATGACGGCACTTATCCTTTCGACAAACCGTTTTTCCTTTTATTTAATGTAGCCGTTGGTGGCGATTGGCCTGGTAGTCCGGATGATACAATAAAATTTCCACAAAAAATGTCGGTGGATTATGTTCGCTATTATAGGAAAACCAATTGACCGGAGATAGAAGTGACCATCTTACTTATTAAAAGATAGATCAGTTGTCTCGGCAATTGACACACCGAACGATTTTCAACGCATTTGCAATGCGCATATTACTTGCGAGTTATAAACCCTCGGGTGAAACCTCGACATTACAAATTCCGAAAAACAGTGCGAGAAGTCTAAATGAATTAAAAAGTCTAAACAAGTTTCCCATGCAAAAATCAATTTTCAAAACCATTATTGCATCAATTTTCATCATTATCTTTTCGCTAAGAGCGTCAGCACAAGGCTATTTGCGCGTGAATGGAGTGCATATTGAAAACGATGAAAACAAAAATTTCATCCTGCGCGGCATGGGTTTCGGCGGATGGATGTTACAGGAAGGCTATATGTTTCATTTAGGCTTTTTAGGGCAACAATATAAAATCAAACAGAAGATTGCTTCACTCATCGGCGAAAAAGAAACAAAAGATTTTTACGACAAGTGGCTACAATACCATACAGAAAAAGCCGACATTGATTCCATGGCTGCGTGGGGTTTTAATTCCATTCGTTTGCCAATGCACTATCGATTATTTACACTGCCGGCGAAAGATGAACCGGTAAAAGGAAAAAATACATGGTTGCCAAAAGGCTTTGAAATGATAGATTCTTTGTTGAGTTGGTGTAAACAAGACCATATTTATTTAATCTTAGATTTACACGCAGCACCCGGTGGCCAGGGAAATGATTTGCCCATATCCGACCGAAATCCGGACGACCCTTCACTTTGGCAGTCTCAAGCCAATCAAGATAAAACGGTTGCTCTGTGGGAAGAATTAGCAAAAAGATATGCGGGCGAAAAATGGATTGGCGGTTATGATATATTGAATGAAACAAACTGGGGCTTTGACGATGCAAAAGATATAAGAGGCACTTCCGAAAAAAACAATATCCCACTGCGCAATTTATTTATCCAGATTACTAAAGCTATACGCAGTGTTGACGCCAAACATATCATATTTTTAGAGGGAAATGGTTTTGCCAATAATTACACTGGCATATTTCCTTTATGGGATAAAAATATGGTTATCAGTTTTCACAAATACGGCAACTTCAATAATCAGTCGTCAATTCAAAATTTTTTGGATTACAGAACAAAATATAAGGTGCCGCTTTGGCTAGGTGAAACGGGCGAAAATTCCAATAATTGGTTTACCCATAATATTCAATTGATGGAGAATAACGATATTGGCTGGAGCTGGTGGCAATTGAAAAAGATGGGCATCAACAATCCATTGGAAATAAAAGAGCCAAAAAATTACCAGCAATTTGTTGATTATTGTGCGGGTAAAAATGAAAATCTTTCAAAGACAGAAGCCGAACAAATTTTAAATGATTTACTTCAGAATATTAAAATAGTAAACAACATTTACCATAAGGATGTAATCGATGCCATGTTTCGGCAACCTTATGCCACTTCTACCCTTTCGTTTAAACCAAATATCGTTGCAAAGAATACTTTCATCCAAGCTGTTGATTATGATTTAGGCCGAAATGGTTTTGCTTACAATGACGCAGATACGGCAAGTTACATGTATACTCCGGGCGTCCATACACAGGGTAATCGTGGTCATACCTATCGCAATGATGGAGTAGATATTAAAAATAACCTGGACCATGAGCCTTATGTTTTTTCTATTGAAAATGGAGAGTGGCTGCTTTATACTACTGAGGTTAAAAAAAGTGGAAAGTATCATATCACTTTTATTACTTCGAGTGACAATGATAGCGGCTTTATCAACCTGTATAACAACGATAAACTGCTTTTGCAAAATTTAAAAGTAGAAAATACAGGAAGTAAGATTAATTTTAAATCTTCCAAAACAAAGGCTATTTTTCTACGAAAAGGAATCAACAAAATGAAAATCTATTTTCTAAAGGGGGGATTCAATTTTAAAGGATTCCACCTTAAAGCCGAATAAAAATTATTCTCTTCAATAATAAAATGTTATTCAGCAAAACTGCTGGATAACATCTACAACTAAAATATTTTCTATTTATTTTCACAGAAATAAAATTATCGATTAACTTCGCTTCTATAAAAGGAAATGGGGTCTTCCTACTTAACCGCCTTTCTTATCCGAAAAGCTGATGGCACCTACAAATAGAACTGTATAAAATATATGGTCTTTAATTTATTTGTAGGAAGATATGAAAAAAATCAAATCGAGTTTCGAGCACATTACCATTCTTCGGCACCTGTTAAAGTGGAGCTTAATTGCTATTCCTGTAGCAGCAATTATAGGTTCAGTAGTAGCATTATTTCTATGGCTGTTAGAAACTGCAACCAGTTTTAGATGGGCACATCCCTGGCTATTATTTTTATTACCCATAGCGGGCGTACTTATTTATTTCAGTTACAAGCTTTCGGGAAAAAATGCAGAAGCTGGCAATAATTTAATTATTGATGAAATCCACAAACCGGGCGCTGGCG
>NZ_JBNQGD010000038.1:0-18702 GCF_050436765.1 Arachidicoccus sp.
TAGCATAATACCTAAAGTTGCGCTCATAATACCGGCGCCAATCAATACTATATCCGGCCTAGTGCTATCCATAACATTTATTGTTTCTATATTTTCCGAGAAGTAGATGTCTGCAAATTTACTATGCAAAGTTTAGAGTTAAAAAACTTATTCGAATTATATCCATAATTTAGGCATTCTATTTTTATGAAATGTTATAATGTTCGTATAGCGGTACCCAAAATATTCATTGATAAGATCATATCTCTGGCTCATTAGGGAGGGTAAATATCAACTAACCGCTTAAGTAACTAATCTGCTTATATCAACCGTTTGCGCTGCGTCACCGTCTATATAAAACGTATATTTAATGCTTAAAACTGAATAACGATGGTTGCTAAACCTTTCTATAGAAACTTATTTGGGTTAGGTATTTTCTGTTTATTCTCGGTACAGGTATTTTCACAATCGTTTTCATCCGTTCAAAAGATTATTGAGCGGAGATTTCCTGCAATCGAAGGGAAGGTAGTCTTTGAGAAATTAAATATTTCCGGGTTAGATTCCGCTACTTATTTTGTGAAAAATGGCCAGTTGCATATTGCCGCAAGTACCACCAGTGCCGCCTCTTACGCTTTATATGATTACGTGAAAAAGTATTGCCATTCGAGTTTGTCACACACAGGTGATAACGTTCAGATACCCAAAGTATTACCCGCAACGAAAACGAAGATTGGAGTACATGCTGCTTATCCATTGCGTTATGCGCTTAATTATTGTACTTATAATTACACCATGAGTTTCTGGAATTGGCAACAATGGGAGAGAGAATTAGACTGGATGGCACTCAATGGCGTGAATCTGATGCTGGCCCCTATTGGCACAGAGGCTGTATGGCAAAGGACATTAGAGCAATTAAGCTTTAGCGACAAAGAAATACGTGATTTTATTCCCGGTCCGGCATTTAATGCTTGGTGGCAGATGGGTAACTTGGAAGGTTGGGGTGGTCCGGTTTCCGATGCAATGATTAATCATTGGACCTCTTTGCAAAAAAAGATTTTAGCTAGGATGAAAGCCTTGGGAATTGAACCAGTGGTACAAGGTTTTGTTGGTATCGTTCCTTCAGCATTAAAAAGACATTTCCCAGAAGCTGATATTATTAATCAGGGCAATTGGTGTGGTTTTCAACGACCTAATGTATTAGCAGCAAAAGATTCTTTGTTTAAAAAAGTGGCAAATCTTTATTATAAGAACTTCAAATTACTTTATGGTGGTGACTTTAAATATTTAGGTGGAGATTTGTTCCATGAAGGCGGGAAAACGAGTGCTATTAATCTAGCTGAAGAAGGGAAATTGGTTCAACAAAATATGCAGCAAAATTTTCCCGGTGCAACTTGGGTTTTGCAGGGATGGCAAGATAATCCGAAAGCAAAAATGATGACGGAACTAAATCCGAAACTTACATTGATTATTGACTTATTAGGCGATCGAACGGAAACCTGGCTACAAAGAAATCAATATGGAAACTTTCCTTGGATATGGAGCACTATTAGCAACTTTGGTGGCAAAACCACAACTGGCGGTACTCTGCTTCGTGTGCTTACTGAACCTAAAAAGGCGGAGAGAATCTTTGGTAAGAAATGCACTTTACAAGGGACTGGCATTATCCCGGAAGGCATAGAAAATAATGCTATTATTTACCAATGGACACTAGATGGAGCCTGGGAGAAAACAGTTCCATCGATCCAAAATAAATTAGCGGATTTTGTTACATCGCGCTATGGTGAAAATAATAAAGACTTGAATGAAGCTTGGCAATATTTGTTGCAAACAATTTACAATGGTCGTGAACCTGGCATTCAGGGCGGACAAGGTGGTTATGAATCCATTTTTTGTGCAAGGCCCGATACTAATTTTATTGCTACCACATCTTGCTGCGGACCTACACGTCTCTGGTTCGACCCGGAATTACTAGTCCAAGCTGCTTTGCATTTATCGAAGGTTGCCGGCCAGTTCAAAGGTGTAGGATCCTTTCAATATGATTTGGTGGATACGTGGCGACAAGTCATCAATTTAAAAGCACGAGATGTCTATGCATTGCTGATGGAGGCCTATAGGAAAAACGACGTATTGGCTTTTGAAAAAAATAAAGAAAATTTTAATCGATTATTGTTGTTACAGGACAGATGGTTAGGGACGAATGAAAATTTTCGAGTAGGAAAATGGTTGAATGAAGCAAAAAATTTGTTGCCCGACGGAGCGGATAAAAAATTATGTGAACTAAATGCCCGAACACAAATTACTTATTGGGGGCCCAATGACTCACGGACAATGCTGCATGAATACGCTAATAAAGAATGGCAGGGCATCTTAAAAGATTTGTATTACAGGCAGTGGCAACAATTTTTTATGTATGCCGAAGCGAAAATGGAGGGAAAGCGGATTTCCTATCCCGATTTTTTTACAATAGAAAAGAGGTGGAGTGAACTGCAAAATGAATACACCGTTATACCGCAAGGAGATGCAGAAGCGATGTTGCCTCAATTAATAAAACTAAGTGGATATTCTTTTGATTTGGGGAATGAAAAAGAGGTAGATTTTTTTCATGATAAATAGTAAGCATCGGGCGCCGGTATTTACTCAAGGCCTTCAGCCTATTCACCAAAGCCGGTGCTGAGTTGTGAACTATAGGCGTAACGCATTTAAATAAGTTATTGAAAAACAAATATGGTTTTAGTGTAGTATTCTTATATTCCAGACAAAAAAAGTGCAACACAAATGTATTTTTTTCTAAAAAATCTCGATCACGATTTATTAGGTAGTCAATGGAAAGAGGAAGGTAGATGTTGAATTTACCCACAGTATTTTCGTTCACGTTTAGTGCCCAATAACTCGGAAAAGAAAATCGTTACGGTAGGTTTTTTGTTTTTCTTATTGCATCTTAAGAAAAAATGTATGAATTTAATGATACGCCAAACGTATTTGTCCTGCTTCTAATAATTTCTCCATTCAATATATTTACTTTACTCCGTGCATCAATCGTTTGAGTAGCGGTTTGTGCAGTAGCATGACAATTACACCTGCTGCAATAGGTATCAAAGTGAAAATCATAAAGAAATAAGAGAGAGAATGTGCTTTGGTGATTTTGTCGATCATTCCACCCATCGAGCCTGCGGCTTTGTTGCCAATGGCATTTACTAAATACCAGATGCCATACATAATGCCAATCATTCTTGCCGGCACTAATTTGCTTACGTAAGAAAGCCCTACAGGGGATAAAAATAGTTCACCAACAGTATGGAAGAAATAAGCGAGTATTAACCAAATCATACTTGCCTTCAACCCAGATCCGCCTACCACGCCTATGGCTCCATAAGCCAGACAACCGAAGCCAATCCCTAAAAACACTAATCCCATACCGTATTTTACAGCTGCCGGCGGATTAAATTTACTCTCCCATATTTTTGAAATCATTGGTGCTAAAGCAATAATAAAAAATGAATTTAAAATGCCAAACCAAGTAGCCGCAACTTCTGTTGTAGATGCAGAGATTTCCCTCTTCAACATCCAAATAATAATACACCAAATAACAACGAAACTTAAGGCTAAACAAATATTTCCGATGGTAAACTTTTTAAAGGTTTGACTAAATAGTTTATACAAGACGTAGCTGAGTAAACACATGGGTATAATGGTCAGCAGCGTATTCATTATTTTAAATGTAAGCGACCAATCGCCCGTGAGTGTTCGTTGGGTATAGTCTCTGGCGAAAATAGTCATAGAGCCTCCGGCTTGTTCAAAAGCGGCCCAAAAAAAGATCGTAAAGAAAGCAAAAATAGTTACAGCTATGAGTCGATCCCTAGTTACACGGGAGTAGCGGATAAGGCGGATAACAAGTAGAAGGATGAATAGTGCGAGCGCAAGCAAAATAGTAAAACTATCCCCTGACAAATTACCAACAGTAAAGTGTAGTAAATCGTTACCACTTATTTTCGAATAAGGGTCATTGATAATCCATATTAAGCCTAATAAGGAAGAAATTGTAACTAGCACGAGATCAAACTTTGTAAAAGGGACACGCTTATCTCCGTCATCTTCTATTATCTTCTGCTCTTCTGTTTTCGCAATGGGCTTTTTGCCGACTGATCCAAAAATACCTTGGGTAAAATAGAACTGTAGCATGCCGAAAAACATAAAAATGCCGGCTAACCCAAATCCCCAGCTCCAGCTTATTTTTTCTCCAATATATCCGCAAAGCATGATGCCCAAGAACGCACCGGCATTTACACCCATATAATAAATGGTATAAGCTCCATCTTTTTTATCGGCGTGATCTTTATAAATATAAGAAATGATAGAAGTCATATTTGGCTTAAAGAAGCCACTGCCAATGATTAAAAGCGTAATACCTATATAAAGGAAAGTAGGAGTTTCTCCCGCCATACTCGCATGTCCCAGTGTCATTAAAAATGCGCCAATTACCACAGCCCACCTGTATCCTAAGAACTTATCTGCGATATATCCGCCCAGAATAGTCGTTAAATAAGCCAGTGAAGTATAAGTCCCATATAAGGCCAATGCATTAACTTTCGGCCATGCCCAGCCACCATCCATTAATTTGGAGGTGAGGAACAACACAAGTAATGCACGCATGCCATAATAAGAAAACCGCTCCCACATTTCTGTAAAGAACAAAACAAAGAGCCCGGCAGGGTGCCCCATTACTTTAGTTTTAAAGAAATCGTCTTTGGGTTCGGTTGCAATGGTATTCATAAACGACTATGTTATTTTTAATTATAAATTGTACTTTATATTGGTCCTTATAAACTTGACCTAATTTCGGAAGCGATAAAAATATGTATAAAATGATTAGAATACTAACATTTATTCGTATTTTTTAGCAGACTTGACTGGGTGAATGGAAATTGTATCATCTTCTTAACTTTAAATTTCGCAATTTCGCAGAGGAAATATTAAAAAATGGCGGAAGAAATTATCAATAAAATAGCTGCAAGTGGTATTATTACAGTAGACTTGGAAGCCTATTATCCAAAAGAAGGCCTTATGGAATTTGATTTAAAACCATTTCTTTTTATGGAAATGGTTTTGAAAGAGAAAGATTTCAGGCAGCAATTAAAAGAGCACAATTGGCAACAATATGCGCAAAAGGAAGTGGCGATTTTTTGCTCTTCCGACGCCATTATTCCGCGCTGGGCATTTATGTTGATCGCGACTTATTTGCAGCCTATCGCAAATGAAATAATAGTCGGAACAAAGCAAGATTTGATAAATAGACTATTTATTAAGAATATTGATGCTATTGACTTTTCAGCGTTACAGGACAAGCGCGTAGTTATAAAAGGTTGCGGCGATTTAGAAATTTCTGCATTTGCCTATTTAGAAATTACTAAGAAATTATTGCCTTACGCGCAAAGTATTATGTATGGTGAGCCATGTAGCACCGTACCTGTCTTTAAAAGAAAAAATAATTGATTGCTGTTATTTCGCAATTAACTCTTCCATCATTTTTTTGCTTCCGATAAATATGGGACAACGCTCGTGAATATCTTTTGGCTCAATTTCCATAATACGTTTTTCTCCATCGTACGCCTCACCTCCCGATAATTCTGTGAGGAAAGCCATCGGGTTGCATTCGTACATCAACCGTAGTTTGCCATTAGGTTTTTGCTTTCTTGAAGGGTACATAAAGACGCCTCCTTTTAAGAATATACGATGCATATCGGCCACCATGCAACCAGCATTTTTATTGGCGTAGCGACCATCGGCGCCATTTTCTGATTCATTGCAATAGTCTAAATAATTACGCACTTTGTCGCTAACACAGTGATAATATTTGTAATCAAAGGAATATGTTTTTCCATCAATAGGCATTTGCATGCTTGGATTACTTAGATAAAACTCACCCACACTATTATCTAAGGTGAAACCATTTACACTGTGTCTTCGGGTTCCATATACAAACATGGTAGAAGATCCGTATAATACATACCCGGCTGCAAACTGGTTATCTCCTTTTTGTAAAAAATCTTCTTTAGTACAAGGCTTTCCCAACTCGGAAACGCGGCGATAAATACTAAAGATTGTTCCGATTGGCATGTTGACATCCGTATTTGATGAGCCATCCAATGGGTCCATCAATACAACATATTTTGACTGATTGTTTTTTGGATCATCAAATACAATCATGTCATCATTCTCTTCAGACACGACTCCGGCACAATGAATGCCGTGTCTCAACACATTAATAAAGGTATTGTTGGCCAAGGAATCTAATTTTTGTACAGTTTCTCCTTGCACATTTATCGAGCCGTCTTCGCCTAAAATATCGGCGATGGCAGCTTTATTTACTTGAACGTTTACCATTTTAGCTGCGAGCCCTATGCCACGAAGCAAACCCGATAATTCACCTGTAGCTTGTGGATATAAACGCAATTGTTGAATAGTAAATTCGTCTAATGTTATCATAAGTCTTATTTGAATTGATGTAAATATTACGCTATTGAAATTAATTATTTGCGCTAAAATTCTGTCATCACCTTTATCGCGCCGGTTTCCGGTTTGATATATTGTGCAAAATTTTCGGCTAAATTATAAAAAGAAACGATATGCGTAATATAATTTTTCGGATTAATTAAGCCATTCTGCATGGCATTCATTACAAATTCAAAATTCTTTCTTGTCGCATTCCTACTGCTCATTAAAGTAGCTTCCCTTTTATGAAATTCCGGATGAGAAAAGCAGATTTCTTCTTTTTGCAGTCCTACTAAAACATATCGAGCTGTATGCGCCATATATTGAAATGCATTATTAATAGCCTTTTTGTTGCCTGTAGCATCTACCACAACTGTTGGCATATCTCCATTGGTGATTTCTTTCAGACGATTTAGTACATCATCCTTTGCGCCGTTAATAACATGCTCCACGCCTAATTTTTCTTTACAAAATAGTAATCGCTTCTCATTAATGTCTAGAGCGATCACCTTGCCACCGGCAATTCGTGCGAATTCCATTGTGCCCATACCAATTGGGCCTGCGCCAATTACCAGAACATATTCACCTTCCGCCACGTTCGCCCGCTCAATCCCATGCGCGCCTATGGACAAGGGTTCTATTAGTGCCAACTCATCGAGGCTTAATCCACTCCCGTGGACAAGACTGTAAGAAGGGACAAGTAAATATTCCGCCATCGCACCGTCGGTATGTACGCCACAAACCTGGATATTTGAACAGCAATTCGGTCTGCCCGTTTTGCACGCGATACATTTTCCACAATTAAAATAAGGAATGATGGTTACAAGCTCTCCTGGCGTAAACCCTTGCGCATCACCATCCATATACTCAGCCGCCAATTCATGACCCAATATCCTCGGATAAGTAAAATAAGGTTGAGTGCCTTCGAAGGCGTGAAGATCTGTTCCGCAAAGGCCTACCCTTTTTATTTTTAGTAATGAATACCCAGGTTTTAAAGAAGGTTTTTCTTTTTCCTGATATTGTAAATTGCCAGGCGTGTTACAAACTAATACTTTCATAAATCTTAAATTAATTGTGGCAATTTAGTTTATAAATTAGCTGAAGGCGCCGTTTTGGGAATTAAAATTTTCGCAATCGTTACCGGAAGCGACTGTTATTTAATTATGAAAAGGAAAGGAATTCACCAATTTATTTGATTAAATATATATAATAATCGATTTGGAGTACCTTTCAATTTTAAACGCAAAATGGCGTTTGGGTAATTAATCGATGCAAATGAAGGAGGTTAGAAAAATAAAAGCAGACAGCATTTTTGACGGAAGAAAATTTCTGTTCGGCAAAATCCTATACGTCAATGAAGATGGGACTATAATAGGTATTGATGATGATAAGCAGGATGCTCATAATACAAACCTAGAAATATTTCATGGCATTTTAGTTCCGGGATTTATCAATTGTCATTGTCATCTAGAGTTAAGTCATTTAAAAAATGTAATTGAAGAAAAAACAGGTTTGGTTGATTTTCTTATCAAAGTAATGCAGCTGCGTTCCTTTGATAAAGAAGAAATATTATCATCAATTAAACTTGGAGACAAAGAAATGTATGACGAAGGCATTGTCGCAGTTGGAGATATTTGTAATACTACCGACACCGTTTTGCAAAAACGCAGTAGTCATATCCTTTATAGGAATTTTGTAGAAACGATGGGGTTTCTTCCAGGTGTTGCGCAAGTGCGTTTTGATTATAGTTTGAAAAATGTATTTGAAATAATTGCTGCTGAAAATTGCAATACGACCATTGTTGCACATGCGCCTTATTCCGTTTCCAAAGAGTTGTTACAATTGATCAATCGATATGCAGCAGGGAAAATTGTAACCATTCATAATCAGGAAACGGAGGAAGAGAATAAGTTTTTCCAAGAAGGGAAAAGTGAATTCCTTAAACTTTATCAATTTCTCAAAACCGATATTTCTTTTTATCGGCCGACGGGAAAAAACAGTCTACCTAGTTATTTATCTGAGTTGGACCTGCCGTCAAAAATACTGTTAGTTCACAACACGACAACTTCCGAAGAAGATATTTTGTTTGCTGAAAAAAATGCGAAAGAAAATGGGCAGACACTTTTTTGGGTACTCTGTCCTAATGCAAATTTGTATATTGAAAACAGATTACCACAAATCAATTTATTAAGGAAATGTAATTGCAACATTGTTTTGGGGACAGATAGTTTAGCCAGCAATCATCAACTGAATATTTTGGCCGAAATAAAGACTATTCAAAAATATTTTCCCGAAATCTCTTTGGAAGAGATGTTGAGATGGGCTACACTCAATGGCGCGCGGGCATTAGGGTTCAGCGATGGGTTGGGAAGTTTTGAAAAAGGAAAGAAACCTGGCCTTGTTCTGCTTAATAAAGGATTGGAGGAAGTAAAAAGAATCTTTTAGATTAAAAGAGGGCTTTCAGTTTTTCGTCTTCATAATTTGCTATGCAAAAAAGCACATTGTCAAATTGTACGAAATCTTCTGATGGATGAAAAGAAGTAATAGCAATAGCTTTCATTCCACCATTTTTAGCCGCTTCTATACCCTTGGGAGAGTCTTCAAAAACAATACAATCTTCTGGATGAACACCTAGTTTTTCCGCACATTTTAAAAAAACTTCGGGATCGGGTTTACTTGTCGTTACATCTTCTGCGCCGACGACAACAGGAAATAAATTACGCAGTGCTAAACCATCCAAAACATAGTCTACATTGGTTTTTGGGGCAGCAGTGCCAATGGCTAATTTTATTTTTTCTGTTATAGCTTTTTGTAAAAAGGTGTCGAAGCCTTCTATTAATTTTAAATAGGGTCTAAAAGCTTCCTGGTAGGCTAATTCTTTTTGTAGAATAATTTTTTGTAGAGCAGCTTCTTCGAATTTATTAGCGCCAAAAACCCGGTCAAACATTTCCTCTGCTTTGCCATACATCTGTAATTTTGTTTCTTCCAGCGTAAGCCCCGCATTTAAATCGGATAATATTTTGTGCCATGCAATTGTGTGATATTTCATATCGTCAATCATCGTCCCATTCATATCAAAAATAAATGCCTTCGCCGTCATAATTTTATCTTTTATTCTCTAAGACTTCAATTTCTCCGGAAGGTTTTCCGATAATTAAAGTGTTGGTTCTGTTAATAAATAAGCCACATTCAACTACACCTGGAATGTTGTGAATAGTTGTTTGAAGCATTTCCGGATTCTCTATTTTTTTAAAATTACAGTCTAAAATATAATTACCATTATCGGTAATAAACACTTCATTATTTTTTTCGCGGCGTTTAATTTCGCACCCTAATTTTTGTAAATGGTCAAATGTCCTTTGCCAACCAAATTGCACCACTTCGACCGGGAGATGAAACTTGCCCAACGTATCTACGTGTTTTGTTTCGTCGACTATAATAATGTAATGCTTGGTGATGTAGGCAATTATTTTTTCGCGCAAAAGTGCACCACCACCACCTTTGATAAGGTTAAAATATTTGTCTACTTCGTCGGCGCCGTCAATAGTTATGTCGATTTCTTTTATTTCGTCAAAACCGAAAATGGGAATATTTAATTCTTTTGCAAGATTTTCCGATTCTATCGAAGTGGCAATACATTTGAGTTTTAGTCCTTCTTCTTTGACACGTGCACCAATTTTTTGAATAGCAAAATAAGCTGTCGAACCGGTTCCAAGCCCAACGGTCATTTGATCTTTGATAAATGAGGCAGCTTTTTCGCCTGCTATTTGTTTCGGGTTATTCATACTTAAAGATTTACCAAGTGGCCAAAACGGTAACGCCTCCTTGAATTTTTTGATTGAGCTCTACATTTATTTTTACACCGACAGGTAATAAAACATCTACACGACTGCCAAACTTTATAAAGCCAAGTTCATCATTTTGCTTCACCTCACTGCCGACTTCTGCATAGTTGCAAATACGTCTTGCAACCGCCCCGGCGATTTGTTTTACTAATATTTCACCCTTACCTTTTTTGTTCAATACCACACTTTGCCTTTCATTATCGGTCGACGATTTTGGGTGCCAGGCGACTAAATATCTTCCCTTGTGATATTGATTGTATACCACTTTGCCACTGATAGGATAACGGTTTACATGCACGTTGGCCGGACTCATAAAAATGCTCAACTGCAATCTTTTATCCTTAAAATATTCGCTATCTGTTACTTCTTCGATTACTACCAATTTGCCATCTGCCGGAGCGATAATCATATTTTCACCCTTTGTCATTTTTCTTTCCGGAATGCGGAAAAAAGAAGCAGTAAACAGGAAACAAACAATTAATACAAAGAGTATCATTAAATATATCCAGCCAAATTTAGGCATCAGGAAATAATTGGCGAATAAACTTGCTACGGCCACGATAATGGCGGCAATAACGATGGAGGCTGTGCCTTCTTTGTGAATAGTCATAAATTGATTATTGAAGCGCAAAGATAAGTATCCCTATAGAAATAGAAATTTTTAGGTGGATTTAATATAATAGGACCTAAAGTCTTTTAAGAAATATTAAACCAAAACAACACGACCACCCATACAAATGGTGCAGCTAAAATCAGGCTGTCGAAGCGATCGAGAAAGCCGCCGTGTCCGGGCATAAAATTACCGCTGTCTTTTACCCCGGCTAAACGTTTTATTTTACTTTCAAGTAAATCACCCAAGGTTCCTATAACAGCAGCAATCAATGACACGATGATAAATAAGTTCAGTAGATTTTTATTTACTAAAAAATAGCCGATTAAGCTGACGGCTACTACACATAAAATGGACCCGCCAATTGTACCTTCTAATGTTTTGTTGGGAGATATTTTAGAGAAAGGCGTTTTGCCAATCAGGGAACCTACAATGTACTGCATGGTGTCATTTACCCAAACAGAACCCACCAACGTAATTGCTGCAACAAAGCCGATAGGGAAAACTATAAAATGAATGTTCCGCAAATTTATCATAAGTCCCCAACTTAAAGAAATATACAATAACCCTAATGAAGCATATTTGATAATTGCTATTTTATTTTCGTTCTCTTTAAACGTCCCCAAAATAAATTTTATGCCCCCAATGAGCATGATCATTTCACCCAGAAAATAAATATTGAAATTTAATATTTTAAAATCGTGTGGTAAACAATAGATCAGAAAGCCACAGCCTACAAGCTTTGGAAGGCTTGTCGTACGCAGATCCGCTTTGGCATATTCGGGGGAGATAAGTTTTATCAACTTTTCATATTCAATCCAGCAGCCCCAATGAATAATAAAAAATAAGCTATAAAAGCTCCATTGATTTATTAGTAATCCGCAAAGCATTACAATTATAAAAATGAGAGCAGTCAGCGTGCGTGTTCGGAATGTTTTTTTATTTAAGGCCACTTTTATTTAAGATTTAAGTGTTTGGGTTTTGGCGTTTTTGGCAAAAAAGTAAAGTGCAGCAATTAAAACTATTACTCCCATTATTTGTACGTAAATTGGTGTAACATCGTTGGACATATCTTTCAAGTTGACAATTCCATTTTTGCTATTGATGTAAAGAGAAATTAATACTACTGCATTATTAATAAAATGCACGAACATGTTTAGCCAGATATTTTTCCCATAATAATATACATAGCCTAAAATCATCCCTAGAAATAATCTCGGCAGAAAACCAAAATATGACCAATGAATAACGCTAAAGATTATAGAAGTAATTAATATGGCTGGAAATGGTTTGCCTACCCATTTTAATAGGACCTTTTGCAATGCTCCTCGAAACAATAATTCTTCTACAATGGCTGGTAAGGCCGCAATCAATAATAAAGAGACGATAAAATTTCCGGGACTTTTGAAATCGATGATTAAACTCGCCTGATTATTATATTGCTCTTCGGCCGCTTTAAATACGTCTCGCAAATGTTTGGATATGGGAATCCATTCGTTTATCTGTGAAAAAATATCACTTGTCGGCAATGCCGCAAAAGCTATCACTGCAGTAAGTAACCAAAGAGTTGCGGGAGTCGATTTTTTAAATTGAAAATAATTCTTTTGGATGCCAACAATTTTAGCAAACATAAAGGCGGGCAACGCAAAAAAGAAAATATCTTGAATAATGAGTAGCCAAATAGCAAGGGAATGCGGGATTTTTTTTGCATTGGAAAGGTCCGCTAAATGGACACCGCGAGACGACGCAATTACAATTATAGATGCAATAAGCGCTAATGAAAAACCTACGCACAACATTCCAATTAAAATAAGAAACTGCCGATAGCCAGGCATTTCGACTTTTTTATACCAGTTATTTTGTGTATTGCGCTCTTCTATTCTTGTCATAAAAAATAATGAAGTAATTTTGCGACGAAGATACATTCAAATCGACGATTTGAGATTTGTGATGTATGAATTGTATTGAAGATAATTTATAAATGATTTTCCATTGACTAAGATAGGTAATATCACCTTACCAGAATTTCCATTGTTACTCGCCCCTATGGAGGATGTGAGCGATCCGCCATTCCGTTCCGTATGCAAAAGTAATGGTGCCGATTTGATGTATACTGAATTTATCAGTAGTGAAGGGCTCATACGTGATGCTATAAAAAGCCGCCGCAAACTAGATATTTTTGAAGAGGAGCGACCCGTAGGTATTCAAATTTTTGGAGGAGATGAAGAAGCAATGGGAATGAGCGCGGCAATCGTAGAAACTGTAAATCCCGATTTAGTCGATATAAATTTTGGCTGTCCTGTAAAAAAAGTGGTTACCAAAGGTGCCGGTGCTGGTGTGTTGAAAGATGTAGATTTGATGATACGTCTTACGCAATCGGTGATCAAAAACACGAATTTGCCCGTAACTGTAAAAACACGTTTGGGGTGGGATGATGACTCCAAAAATATTGAAGAAGTAGCTGAAAGGCTACAGGATACAGGTATTGCGGCATTGGCTATTCACGGCCGTACCCGTTGCCAAATGTATAAAGGCCTGGCTGATTGGGAATTGATAGGTAAAATTAAAAATAACCCGCGTATACAAATTCCTATTTTTGGCAATGGTGATATTGATTCTCCAGAAAAAGCCTTGGAGTATAAGAATCGCTACGGAGTAGATGGCATTATGATTGGCCGTGCTGCCATTGGTTATCCTTGGATCTTTAACGAGATAAAACATTTTCTACAGACGGGAGAACATTTGTCCCTACCCACTGTACAACAGCGGGTAGCCGTTATTCGTCAGCATCTTAAACAGTCGCTTTCATGGAAGGGTCCTAAAGTTGGCATTTTTGAAATGCGTCGTCATTATACTAACTACCTTAAAGGATTTCCCAATATTAAAGAATTTCGGAGTCGTTTGGTACAATTAAGCACTTACGAAGAAATTGATGAGGTGTTGGAAGAAGTTTTAAAGACCTATGACGGCTTTGTAGCCGAAAAGAACCTGTGGACGTTTGCTGAAGGTGCACCTAATTGTGAGACAGCGAAATAGAGGCCCCGTTGTATGAAAATCGCGACTAATTGATCCTGTAAAAAAGAAAGAAGAATAAATATTGTATTTTCAAATAAATCTTTATTTTTGCAACCTCGAATTTTTGGCGAAAGCGAAAATTCCGGGCCTATAGCTCAGCTGGTTAGAGCACCTGACTCATAATCAGGGGGTCCTTGGTTCAAGCCCGAGTGGGCCCACTTGGTAATCAAGCAGTTACGTTAGTTTGTGACTGCTTTTTTATTTTATGTTCAAACAATGTACAAACATTTTCTTACAATTGCTGAATTTTGATAGAAGAAGTAATCAGAAAAAGTTGGGCGATGGATTCTTTTTTTATCGCATTCATAGCTTTTGGTGGGAACTCGTAAGACAGTTTATACATTTCGGGATTAGTGTCCTGATGAATAAATTGAATGCTGTAGTTATTGTCTTTGTATTTGATCAAATATAATTTTCCGAATTGCACTTCCTCGTTTATTTGTACGGCCTTAATACCAAGTATATCATTTAAAGAGATTTTCGGTAAAATTTCAATTGGGGAATTAATATAATAATCTACGTCATTATCATTAATCCATAAATCAAATTTTGCTTTCGCCACTTCTTTCTTTTTCAAAAATGCAAGAAAATTCTTTATACTCTCAAAATGCAATACGTTTTGTTCTGCAGATAGAAAAGCATCTTCTTCTCTGCGTAAGACATCCTTCTGTAGTAGACCAATTTTATCCAGGTGCTTCGTAATGTATTTAGCCATATTTGGGCTTAATTCGCCTGATGCCAGTGCATCAGCAATAGTTGAATTATTTCTATAAACCAACCTGGATATTTCATCTATCGAATAATTCGTCTTGCTTTGTATCTTTTCGAGTATTGACAGTAACTCCTGCCTAAGCTGCGGATATTCCGGATCGGAAGCATTTTTCCAGCCCAACACTTTTAAAGTTTTTGAACTGTTAAGTCCGGCCATCTTTTTCTCACCGTATTTTTTATTTAATACAGCCTCTAATTCAGTAGGCAATTCCGTCCTATTGTTCTCAATCTGTGAAATAAAAGCCTGTGTACAACCCAGTATTTCCGCCAATTGATACTGGTTTAGCCCCAATCCTTTTCTTACTTTCTTTAGGTTAATCATAACAAATCGTTAAATGATTATAAATAATAAAATAAACATTAATAAACAAACATAATATTTATTATGTTTGCAAATATAAGTAATAATAAACAATAAAATTATGGAACAGGAACTTAATTTATTGGAATTTTTCAAAACGATTTTCAATATGAATGAGAAGTTGGATAAAATTATTCAACAAACGTATTCCCCATCAAAAAAGGAAAACAAGAACGAAGAGGAAAAACCTTTAACCATTGATGAAACATATCCTTTGCTCCGTGTTTCCAGATCGACCCTCTATCGTTATTGCAGTGAGGGAAAGATAAAATTCTACAAAGGCGATAAGCTCATCTATTTTTTCCGTAGGGATATTGATGATTTTCTTCACGGAAGAAATGAGCATGATACGCTCAGATGCCCTATCAGAAAATAAAATAGAAAGTACCCTTTCAAGTACTGCCTTTTTTACGCTAATTAATTTCATTAAAACTGGAAATATGCCACGAAAAGATTACATCCGCGTAGGTACGCATTATTACAAATACATCATTTACCCTTTGTCATCGGGAGATGAAACGGAAAAACTTGTACTATGGAATATAGAAACCATTGTGCGAGACCATGGGAAAAGTTTCGTCGGTCAGATTCCTAAATACGATGGTTTTTGTTTAATGCCCGAACATGTCGAGTACAAGGAATCTTATAAGAACCATCTAAACAAATATGAGCCGATACCCTGCAAGCCAGTTGCAGGCGACTATTCAAAAATCATCGCTTTTTTAAAACATATTTTTCAGGAACAAATCGAAATCGGGTTAGATTATTTGGCGATTTTATATTTGAAACCAATAGAAAAGTTACCTGTATTTTGTTTGGTTTCCAAAGAACGTGGGACAGGCAAGACAACTTTCTTGAATTTGCTCAAACTTATTTTCGGGGGAAACTTCACTTACAATACCAATGAAGATTTTCGCAGCCAGTTCAACAGTCATTGGAGCAGCAAACTAATTGTGGCAGTAGATGAAGTTTTGTTGGATAAAAAAGAAGACAGCGAACGCATCAAAAATTTAAGTACTGCCAAAACGTATAAATCGGAAGCTAAAGGCGTGGACAAACAGGAAGTAGAAATCATCTGCAAGTTTATTCTATGCTCCAACAACGTTGATTCTTTTATCCATGTCGAATTGGGCGAGACCAGATATTGGGTTAGAAAAATTTTGCCCTTTGAAACCGAAAATGAAAACCTGTTGCAGGAAATGAAAATGCAAATTCCTGCCTTTTTGCATTTCCTGAAAGAGCGCGGGATTATAACGCCAAAGACCTCAAGAATGTGGTTTGACTTTAAGTTGTATGAAACCCATGCGCTGAAAAGATTAATCAAAGTCAATCGTAATCGCTTGGAAATGCAGATTGCCAATACCCTTATCGAAATTATGGATTGTTTTGAACTGGAGGAATATTGTTTCTGTATTAAAGATTTGCAAAACAATTTAAACAAGACAAACAAAAGCAACTTTGACCATAGTAGCATTATCCGGATTTTGAAAGACGAGTGGAAATTAGTTCCAAATAAAATTACGAGTACCTACACGACCTACTTATATGCAAGCGACGGCTTTCTGGTGATGAACACCAACAACAAGGGCAGGTTTTACTGTATAAAAAGGGTATGGATGAAAGAAAATTTTGATGATTTGATGACTTAACCCCCTTATCATCAAACTAAAGGATTTATTATCAATAAATAAAAGAATAAAAAGAGTGTCATCAATTAATCATCAATCTGTCATCAAAAAAATGGTTGATGATAAAAACTTAAAATTGCTGATGATAATTGATGATTTGATGACCAGTTGATGACCGCATTAAAACATTGAATATGATTTTGTTACAAAGGAAAATCATCAAATCATCAATTTTTAAGGAAAATAAGTCCCGAGAAATTGCAACACCGTTTTTCGCACCATTCATCGAAAAATAGAAGCATCAAAAAGTAAAGATTATTGAACAATGGCAATGAGTAAAAAATATATCTGCATCGTAAAAGTGAACGAAACAAAATTTGTCCGCTATCATGTAAACAATCTTATATCCTTCGTCTCCTTCTTGGATAAAAGATTTGCAGGCTGGCGTTGGATGAATGTATTTGACTATCGGACGAAGCAGCAACTTGGCAGCTTTTCCAAAAACAATCGTCCGATACACAAATACATTGCAGTCTGATGAAAGGTGCGAAAAACGTGTTTTAATGAGCGAAAAACGGGTTAGCGTTTTATGGCAGGTTAGTTTAACAACTGCCTGCCTTTTTTATTTTTTTGAAGCCATTTATTTTGATTCAACTCACTTGCCTTACAGGGCAAGCGGTGTTGCGATACGGTTGAGCCGTATTCGCAACGCTTGTGAGGGGGGCACCCCCTCAACCCCCGATTGGCATACGCCAATAGAGAAATTGTAAAAGATAATTAAGAAAAGATAAAAGAGTTAGAATATGATTTCAAAAATTTTTAAATCGTCAGGCAGCTTTAAAGATGTGTTGAATTATTTAACACAGAAAGAAAAGAATCATGAGATGATTTTAAGCAACGGTGTAAGGGATTATTCCAAGAGAACAATCCTAAATGATTTTATAATGCAGGCCAAAATGAATCCACGTATCAAAAAAATGGCGCTGCACATGGTGCTAAGCCATCATCCGGGTGATGAAGCAAAAATAAAAGGGAAAGAAAAAGAGATCATCAGCATGTATTTTGAAAAACTGAAAGAAAAAGGCATTGATTTTTATGCTACCCAGTTTATTGTTTGCCGACATAATGACCAGGAGCATATTCATTACCATATCCTAGCCAATTATGTGGCAGATGATTTTAAACGTTTTCCAGACAATCATATCGGTCTTAAATCAAAGAAAATAAGCCAGGAGATCACCAAAGAATACAAACTGACCCTTGCACAAAAATTGATCCTTGAAGAGGATATTTCACAAGAACATAAAATAAGGCATTATGAACAAAAACGTATTGCTGCAAGTAGGTAAAAGAACCCGAAGATTAGAATTGCATTTATCGGAAGAAGAAACGGAAATTATACGTCGCAAAGCTTTTGAAGCAGGCCTTCCGGTGGCTGTTTACCTAAGAGAGTGCGGCCTGCAAAAAACACTTTACTCCCTGCCCTCTGTGGGCGAAAAAGAAAAATTAATGCGGGTAAGGCGTGATCTTGGGGGTATGTGTAACAACCTGAACCAGGTTACCAAACAAATGCACCAGGAGGGATTCGGGCGCAACGCCCTTGAAATCGTTGAACTGATTAATAAAATAGATAAAATTATTTCTGATGGATATTAATGAAATTCTGAAAACGAAATTGGAGCAAACGATTGATTCTTTTAATCAACTCGACAGAGATTTAATTAAGAAAAATATTGCCGCTTCAAACGAAGTTTGTAAAAGGTTGGATAAGGTCAGCAATGACATGCACAATCTAAAGATTCCGGAAGAAGTCAATATCAGTCATATGCACGAACACAAGCATTTGAATGCGGGTGTAAAATTTATGCTGATGGTTCTTATCGCTGTAATGTATCCGTCCCACGAAGTGCATATTGCCCTTTCTAATGCGTGTCTTTAGCTTTG
>NZ_JBNQGD010000039.1:0-21637 GCF_050436765.1 Arachidicoccus sp.
ATAAATGAGTATTCCATAATGGGAAATGGCCGTGTATAGCTTTATAATTAAAAGCGCCATGGGACATTGCTTGCCAGTGCATGATATCGCCTTGTTGTAATACCTGTCCTGAAAGCGCAGGGCTACAATACACAATAGCAATTATCAAAAATACCGCTATTGCCAAAAGGTGTGGCCATACTTTACTCCACGAAATTTTCTTTAACATCCTCTGTGAATTTTATTGATAGCAAACCTATATGTTAAAAATGAAATTTACAAATAATAGTAGCCACGCCAACAACCTTTTCTGAGCTATGAAACTTTAATTTAAAAAGAGCCCGATGCAATAGCGGGCTCTTTTTCAAAACTACAATTTATTAATCTACTCAATATTTTTGTATCATAGCACATTGCAACCCTTTTTAATTTTTATTTTGCACGAGTAATTTGGGTTCCGCCATTTTCGATCATGTCAGATACAATCTTCGTACTTTCCTCTATATATACATCTTTAGAGACGCTTTTTAGCCAATCTTGGTACCAACCTTGTTTCGTTTTATCCGGGTTTTTATAAAACTTATCATAATCAACCTTTAGTACATTTACCGATAAAGGTGTTTTAAGCGAAGCTCCGCTATCGTCTTTGTTGAACATTTTTTGGATAGAATCTTGGTTAGCCTTGTATTTGACAATGGATAAATCAATAGGCTTATTCTCGTTTTTAGTCATCCAGACATTCGTACGGGCGATCGCACTAAATACAGGATTGGCATTTATTCGTGCGACAGCATCCTTTGTGATCGTTTCTTTGTTATATTTAGGTTGCCAAGGGGTGTATTTTGCCGGAGCTATTTTATCCCAAGGTAAAGCGGAAGGATTATCTTTTTCTCGATTATTAAATGATTCTAATAAATCAGGCATAACGATATCCGATGATACACCTTTCATTTGTGTTGAACCTCCATTAATACGGTAGAATTTTTCTACTGTCAATTTCAATCCGCCATATTCCGGCTCTCCATTTTCATTGGGCTTTCCTAAAGGTAGCTGTGTCTGCACTGTTCCTTTTCCATAAGTGCTGGTACTACCGACAATGATTGCACGGTTATAATCTTGCATCGCCGCGGCAAAAATTTCAGAGGCCGAGGCGCTAAATTCATTTACCATGACTACTAACGGACCGGTATATAAAACGCCTTTGTAGCCACTATCATCGTTATCCATCAATTCTTGTTGCTGATTACTGCGGTTTCTTACCTGGACGGCAGGCCCCGCATTTACGAAGTAACCAATCATTTTATTTACGTCGGAAAGTGAGCCACCTGGATTGAAACGAAGATCTATTATTAACCCATTTATATTTTCCGCTTTTAATTTTTCAAGTTCTTTTGCTACATCTATAGCGCATCGTGCGCCTTTAGGGTCTTGAAAATTTGCATAAAATTCAGGAAGATTTAAATAGCCAATCCTATTATTGCCATCATGAATAATGACGCTTTTAGCGGCTGCCTGATCTAAATTTACTTTCTCTCTTATCATGCTAACATCCTCGATAGAACCGTCCGAGGCCCTTTTTAAGGTCAGTACGACTTTAGAATCTTTAGCGCCTCTAATTAATTTAATTGCATCTTGTATAGCATAGCCGCTTAGGTCTATTTGAGGGGTTTTTCCATTACCTACTTTTAATATGATGTCGCCTGCAGCTATTTTTTTACTTTTCCAGGCTGCGCCACCAACAATTACACTTTCTATTTTTATCTGCCCGTCTTTTTCCTGTAATTGAGCGCCAATACCATAGAAGCTGTTACTCATATCCTCGTTGAAGGCACGTTGTTCAATGGGTGGAAAGTAATCAGAATGCGGATCCATTTCGTGTGTAATGGTATTTACGAACATACTAAACTGATCAGTCGGACTAAAAGTCGTTGCATTAAATTTACTTTCGAAATAGCGATTGTAGTAGGATTCTACGCTTGCCCGGGCGTCTTTTTCTAAGGTAGCATTAGATTTTTTGCTAAGGCTATCACCGGATTTTGCTTTGGCCTTTTGTGCAAGCAAATCATTGTAAGCAACGAGCGTTCTGTATTTCAGTCGTTGTTGCCAAGCAATTGTATCAGCAGTTGCATCAGCAGGATAATCCAGACTGTCACCAACGGGTTGATACATGTCTGATACAGAGAAATTAAAAGGGTGTGATAAGATTTTGGTATAGAGTGGCTTTAGCGTTGCTATTCTTTTTTTGAAAATAGCTACTGCGGCAGGATAAAATCTCATGGGAGTTTCGCCGTGAATTTCATTATCTATTGTATTGCGGTATTGTGAGAGTTCCTGTATGTCTGATTGTAAAAATATATCTTTCTCTCCATCCAATTGTGAAAGAAAGTTGTCAAATATTTTTTGAGAAAAAGCATCATCGATGGGTCGGGGGGAATAATGCTGTTGTTCAATAATATAGCCAATACCTACCAAAAGTTGTTGTTGTTTAGTGAGGGTATCATTATTATTATTACTACTGCCTTTACACGAAGCACTGAGGCAAAAGATGCCACTAATAAGTAACATCGCATATACGGGCAAGGCTTTTTTACTTGTCATATAACTGAATATTTTTTGTACCATTTTGATTTTTGAAAATGAAACGAAGGTAAACATAAAGAATTACAAAATACAAAGACGGGTAAGCGCTTAATATTTTTAACGAGAAATAAAGTTTTGCACTTTATTAATATTTTCGTTTCCCTTATAAAGGAGAGAATAAATTTTGAAAAAATAGATTATTTTTTTTGGATGTGAAATGTTTTAATCTTTATCTTTGCAGCCCTAAATGGAGAGCATAGCTCAGTTGGTTAGAGCATCGGTTTGTGGTACCGAGGGTCGTGGGTTCGAGCCCCATTGTTCTCCCGCAAAGCCTCGTAAGGAATACTTTCGAGGCTTTTTATATTAAATACATTTTCCTTTATGGGCACGCTCAACTTGTTGCAAAACATTTATATCCTTTATTTTATTTTTCCTATTGCATGTGCTTTTGTATGTTGGGTGTTTATCAGTGTACTTGTTTATTGTTTTTTTTCCCCGCAACAGCCCGTAAACTTTGCAGGTTTTAAGTTGCAAGGTTACCTACCGGCGAAGCAAAACCTTATTTTGCAAGCAGTTTTTGAAAAAGCGGAGTTACTAATACTGCAACAAAAAGAGGAGATGAAGCAGCATATAACATCTCAGCAGAGCGTAGAAAAGATAATGCCCGAATTGGAAAAACATATAGATGAGTTTCTAACTGTAAAGTTACCAAAGGATATTCCTATGCTTTCCATGTTTATAGGAGAGAAGACCATTTATCAAATAAAAGAGGTTTTTATGAAAGAATTAAGAGTTTTATTTCCGCATATTCTTTCTACATATCTTGATGAAATGTTAAAAGCTGGGAGTGTTCGAAAAATGCTGACAGATAAGCTGTCTCCGTCATCTGCAAGTGGTGCTATTATTGCGTTCAGGAATAAAAATAATTTTTCAATAATAAGATTAAAACTGTTTGCCTGCATTTTTGGCCTCATTGTAGGCTGTCTCATCTCCTCTGTTATTTTCTTGTTTACCTAAACTTTTATCCAGTTCACCGAATAAGACATTTGATTGGTTAACCTTTCAAATGAATCCTAGTCTAATGCGAGTACCGTTCGTCCCTTCATTGTGGAAATATTAAGTTTTTATACAAGAACTTCGCGACGGAAATTAAGTACAATTGTATTTATTAATCACCCATATCGATCCTTTATTAAGATTCAGATTAAATCATTTTATGAAACCTAAGTTTTTTGTACTCCTTGCAAGTTTAATTTTATCTCTCTCAACGTTCGCACAAAAATCGCCTGATCCTGCATCGCAAATACCCGCAAATCCACAGAAGGAGGGCAGTATTAATGGAATGGTAACAGACGTAAATACAAAACAACCTATAGAAGGTGCTTCTGTTTTTGTTTTTAAGGAAGAAATTGATAGCGCTACCAAGAATGTAAAAGATATGCTTTTGAGTAGTGTTGTATCTAAAAAAAATGGCAATTTTAGTGTGGTAGGCCTGCCATTATCGGCCAAATTGAAGTTGAAAGTAATGGTAGTTGGACACGATGATTTTGTAAAGATATTTACACTTACTCCTTTACAGAAATCATTTGACATCGGAAATGCAGAAATGGTACAAACAGATAGCAAGCTTTCAACAGTTACTGTAAAAACGACCGCTGCACAATATTTTACAATGGGCGTTGACCGTAAAATATTTGATGTCAGCAAAAGCCTGGTGAGCACTGGTCAAACAGCGCAGGAAGTTTTGGCACAAATACCGTCAGTGGATGTAGATGTTGACGGAAATGTAAGTCTTCGGGGAGCCACGCCTCAAATATTTATCGATGGCAAGCCTACCACCTTGACAATCGACCAAATCCCATCAGATATTATTGATAGAGTAGAGTTAATTACTAATCCTTCTGCAAAGTATGATGCATCTGGTGGTGGTGGTGGAATTATCAATATTGTATTGAAGAAAAACAGGAAATCGGGTTATAATGGCGGATTTACAGCTGGGTTAGATACCAGAAATTCTTTAAGGTTGGGCGGTGATTTTAATTTGCGACAAGGTAAGTTTAATGTATTTGCACGTGGTATGTACCATGGTCGTAATAGAAATTCGTCTAATTATTCCGACAGAGATAATTTAAACGATACCTCTATTGTACAAAGAGGTGAATCTAAAAGTACTGGATCATTTACGTTTTTAAATGCCGGTACAGATTTCTTGCTGGATGATAATAATACCTTCACTATTTCAGGGGATTATGTAAAAGGTGTATTTAATCAAAATCAACCGCAAGAAGTAGATTCTTTGGTTAATGGCTTACCTTTTGTTTACAATAATTTGGCTTCTCATTCTAAATTTCAGTTTACTAATTATTCGGAAGAATTAAGTTATAAGCACAATTTCTCTAAAGATGGGAATCATAATATTTCCTTCGATGGTAAATATAGTGATGCAACTACTTCATCTAACTCATATTTAACTACGGGAACTTTCAGTGACCCGGCCTTTATGCATCAAAGAGCACCGAATGTTTTACAAAATACTTTAGGCGATGGGGGCACTAAATATCTCACATTGCAATCCGATTATGTAAATCCAATAACCAAAAATAGTAAAATTGAAGCAGGTGTGAGAGCGGCTATTAGAAACTTTACCACCAACAGCTATCAGTATGTAGATTCTACTGGAACTGCTCAGGATATTAGTGAAATGCATTTGGATACAATTGTTTCAAACCGTTACTCCTATCGTGACGCAGTATACGCCGCTTATGGCATATTCTCGTCTAAAATTGGAGAAGCGCTGTCTTATCAATTGGGTTTACGTGCAGAAAGTTCTAGCTACAACGGGACACAATATAGTATTACCGGCAATCGCGCGACACCATTTAACGTGAAATATCCAATCAGTCTTTTCCCCAGTGCTTTTTTGACCTATAATATTGTGCAAGGACAAGATATTCAACTTAATTATTCAAGAAAAATTAATCGCCCTAATTTCCGTCAACTATTACCTGTTTATGATAGGTCAGATCCTTATAATATTAGTGTTGGTAATCCAAGTTTAAATCCGGAGTTTACTAATATGTTTGAACTTTCTTATGATAACAGCTATAATTCAGGAGGGAATTTTTTGGCTAGTGCTTATTATAGACGTTCGACTAATTTAATCACCTTATATCAATACCTCGACTCTACCATTATTCCTGGTCAAAAAACAGTTATTAATAGTTATGCAAATGCTTCCAGCAGTAGCACTTATGGATTAGAATTAACCAATAAAATAACATTGTTGAAGATTTGGGATTTGATTGCCAATGTGAACATCTTTAATTCCGTTATTAATGCTTCCGGTGGCACACAAAATAAAAGAGTGAGTTGGTTTGGAAAACTGAATAATAATTTCAATTTGCCGGCTAATATCTCTATACAATTATCGGGTGAATACCATGCAAAAACTGTATTGCCTAATAACGATAATAGCCAACATCGTGGTGGTTTTGGCTTTAATGACTTAGGAACGTCTCAAGGTTATATTGCGCCAAATTACCAAGTAGATGCAGCTGTAAAAAAAGATTGGAAATGGAAGGGTGGTAATACACTTTCTCTCACTGCTTCTATTCATGATATATTTGCAACTGATTACCATAAAACATATTCTCAGACACCATTTATGATTCAAAATACGTCTAGATTCAATAGCCCTCGTACGGTAAACCTTACTTTAAGCTATCGCTTCGGACAGATAGATAAATCACTATTTAAACGTAAGGTGCAACCTTCTGGTAGTGATAGTGGAACTGATATGAGTGGTGGTGGAATGTAGACGTAAGACAATAATTTGAAAAGACAAGGTGGACTCGCCTTGTCTTTTTTATGGGTGACGTTTTGATTTGACCTAATTTCTGTAATTGTTGCCTATATTTATTATAAGTTCGGACGTATCTTCGCAGCATGTATTCAAAAATTCAATTAGTAAAAAAATACCTAAGATATTTATTGATTGCTTCCAATGGTAAAGGGCATGGAATGCATTCTCCATTTGTGTTTGAGTTGATCACAAAAATATTAAATGATAAAAGGAAATATCCCTTTTATGACGACATCGAGCAGTTGAGGTGTAGATTAAAACAAGATAATCGTGTATTAGAAATTGAAGATTTTGGCGCCGGCTCAAGAGTTAACCCAACCAACAAACGAAAAGTTTCTGCAATTGCAAAATCTGCCTTGAAGCCTAATAAATATAGTCGTCTTTTGTTTAGAATGGTACAGTTCTATCAGCCAAAATCAGTGCTGGAGCTGGGTACCTGCTTTGGTATTACCACCGCTTACCTGGCGCAAGGGAATAAAGATGCAGAAGTTTTTACGATGGAAGGCGCTAAAGAAATTGCGGAAGTAGCAAAACAGGGTTTTCAGGCATTAGGGATGGAAAATATTGAATTGATTTTAGGTAATATGGATAATACACTGCCCAAAATTATTAGCAAGTTTCAAAATGAGCATAAAACGTTTGATTTTGTTTTTGTAGACGGTAATCATCGCGAAGAGCCCACCCTTAGATATTTTATGCAATTGCTGCCGGTGTTAAACGAGCATTCTATTTTAGTCTTTGACGATATTCATTGGAGCGAAGAGATGAAAGCTGCTTGGCATAAAATAATAGCAAATGAAAAAGTAACTTTAAGTATTGACTTGTTTTTTGTTGGATTGGTATTTTTTAGAAATGAAAATAAAGTAAAGCAACATTTCTCGATACGTTTTTAAAAAGAATAAAAAGAGATTGATAGAATTTAGATATGAAGATATACCCCAGCAATGCGGCAGAACAGTTAGAATTTGATAAGGTGAAAGTCTTGGTGGCAGCTTATTGCAGGACGGAGTATGCCAAGGAAAAGGCGTTGAATCTGCGTATTCATACGCTAAAAGATTATATTGAAACGGAACTAAAACAGACACACGAGTTTAAATTATTAAGCGAACAATCGCTTCATTTTCCCAATGAGGTGGTACTGAATATTGCTAAAGATTTGAAATTATTAGCCATACCTGGAAGTACGTTGGTAGGAGAGCAGTGGTTGCTGATTCGTCGTTTGGCAATTGTTGCTGAAAATATTTTTCGCTGGTTCGATAAAGAAAGGCGAATAGCCTTTCCGGCATTGGAAAAAATAATTGAAAATATTTATTACGAAAAATCTATCCTTCAATTAATTGACGAGATTGTTGATGAGAATGGGAACGTTAAAGACAATGCTTCCAGTGCCTTGCAGAAAATTAGAAATGAACTAGCTAAAAAAAGGAACGAACTAAGGCGCATGTTTGAAAAAGCTGTGGCGAGACTAAGTAAGTCCGGCTATACCGCGGATATTAGCGAAAGTTTTAGCAATGGTCGTCGTGTTGTTGCTGTATTTTCGGAATACAAAAGACAAGTGAAAGGTATTTTGCATGGCGAGAGCGATAGCCGGAGAACGACTTTTATCGAGCCAGAGGAAACTATTGAATTGAATAACGATATATATGCTTTAGAGAACGATGAGCGAAAAGAAGTCCTGCGAGTATTACGCGAACTTACGACCAGGCTCTCTGTTTATGCGCCTTTACTGCAAACCTACTATACTGTTTCAGGGCAGTTTGATTTTATTGCCGCCAAGGCGAGGCTGGCCATTGATATGCATGCACATTATCCCAATGTGATTGATAAGGCTGTGATGAACTTACAAGATGCTTATCATCCTTTATTATTTTTATATAATAAAAAAAACAACAAGCCTACTATTCCCGTTACTATAAATTTTGACGAGAATAATCGTATCCTAATTATTAGCGGACCGAATGCAGGCGGAAAAACGGTGTCCATGAAAACAATTGGTCTAAATCAAATGATGATGCAGAGCGGATTGTTGGTGCCCGTACACCCACATTCAGAGATGGGTATTTTTAAACAGCTCTTCATCCACCTGGGGGATACGCAAAGTATTGAATTTGAATTGAGTACTTATTCTTCGCATTTACTACACATGAAATATTTTATTGAAAACGCGAATGGTAAAACTTTATTTTTTATCGATGAATTAGGTGGCGGTTCTGACCCCAATCTCGGGGGCGCTTTTGCTGAAGTTATTTTGGAAGAGTTGGCACGCAAACATTCGGTAGGTATTGTGACCACCCATTATCTTAATTTAAAGGTGATGGCCAACCGGACCAAAGGTATTTTTAATGGGGCGATGGCCTTTGACGAAAAGCGCTTACAGCCAATGTATCAGTTGGTGGTTGGAAAGCCGGGAAGTTCTTATACATTCTCTATTGCAGAACGAATAGGGTTACCCAAAAATCTAATCGATCGCGCAAGGGGATTAGTGGAAGATGATCATTTCCGGTTGGATAAATTATTAAATAATACTGAGCAGGGGTTGCAAAAGTTGGAAAAAGAAAAACGTGAACTGCATAAATTGTTGCGTGATAATGAAAAGTTGAAAAAGGAAATGGAACAGGTGTTGAACAAAGAAAAACATCGGCAACAAATAGAACTGCTGCAACAACAGAATAAAATTTCGGAGGATAGAATTAATTATTTGAAAGAAACGGAACGTAAATTGCGCCAGATGGTTTTGGAATGGCGCAAAGCCGATAACAAAGAAGAGGTCGTAAAGCAAATCAATAGTATTCTTTTCCCGAAAAATGAAAAAGTTGTAGCCGGTAAAATGGCTAAGAAAATACAATCGAAATATCTGGAATTAAATGAACACGTGAGTGTCGGTGCAAAAGTGAAACTTAAAAAAAATCATCAGGTCGGGAACGTATTGGAACTACGTGGGAAGCGCGCCATTGTGCAAATTGGCGTTTTGCCTATGAACGTTGATATTGCTGATCTGGTCGTGATTAAAGAGAAAATCATAGAAAGTTAAACTGACGAATTGGCTGTAACTGCGGGAATTGAGATGAAAATGATGTAAGAATCAATTTTTCCATTTCATTTCTTGTGGTTGGTTTAAGACGAAAATGTTAATTTTTGGCCCCAAAAATTAATTCGAAATTTTAATGGACCTGTTTAAGTATTTAAGTACATTTGGTGTCCACTAAAAATTCATTTATATGAAAAAATTATTTTCAATTTTTTTTATTGCAATAGCCGTAATGTTGAGTCTTCAGGTAAATGCTCAGGCAAAAAAAGAAGATAAAAGCAAAAGACCTAGCCCACCTGCCTTGGTAACCCAAACCATTAAAAGTGGTGCTACCATTTCTATCGATTATAGTCAGCCGGCTGTAAAAGGAAGAACCATTGGGAAAGACCTAGAACCCTTAGACGGTAAAGTATGGCGTACCGGTGCCAATGAAGCAACTGTATTTACCACCGATAAGGATGTTACTATTGATGGTCATTCTTTACCTGCTGGAAAATATGGCCTTTTTACCTTGTTTGAAGGGGAAAATGTTTCTATAATTTTTAATAAAACCTGGAAGCAGTGGGGCGCCTTTAAATACGATGCAACTCAGGACCAGCTACGTGTAAAAACGACTGAAAAAATGAACCCAACTTCAACTGAAAGGATGACTTTTACTATTGGTCACAATGGATTAGTCACTTTGCTTTGGGGAAAGAGAAAGGTAACGTTTATGGTCAAATAGCTTGTTGGTACAGACTGTCCAATTTACTACGGCCTTGGGACAATGTTTTAAGTTAAGTTTGGAATATTTGTTATACCAAATTTACTTGATCTATTGTTTTAAGGCCGTTTTATGTATTTGTAATATATCTTGTTTCGCACGGAAGAGATGAGCTTCTAAGTGTTCTGCATTATCCTAATACTATCTCAAAAAAGCAAACATCTGCATGGTGATAATGTGCGGGTAATTCAGAAGTGTTGCTCAATTTTTTGATTCCCAAATAATTAAATCCACAATTTTTGTAATGATTGATTAGCCGCTCATTTTTTCCGCAGGTATCCATTCTAATAAACTGTTTATTCTGTTTTCGGGCGTAATTTTGGGACCAGTCAACAATGGTCTGTACAAAGTTATTCCCTCTAAACTCTGGATTGGTAGCTATGCGATGAATGTAGAGAGAAGCATCATTTTCACTATGCTCCCAAATCTGGGTATCACTAAACGTTATCGCCCAAATGCAGGCCATCTTACCATCAATTAATAATTTAAATTGCCGGTTCTCAACGATTTCGGCAGTTATTAACGCTGAATCAAATTCAGGCCATTGGTTTTCTGGAAATTTTATTTTTTGGAAATCGGTAGCTAATCTATATAGCCTAAATATTTCCGGAATGTCCTCTAAATTGCTGTTGGTTATTCTCATAGATAGCTAATTTGCGTAAATGCTAATTCCCGGTTTTTTAGATATTATTATGCCTGAATTTGTTGCTTTTGCTGTTTGACTTGTCGGTAATTTGATCGATAGACGGAAGCCGCATCCGTCATTGACACGCTAATTTTTTTATTTTCCAGCATTCTACGGCTATATATTACTCCCTTATTTGTCCATTACCTTTTATTATCCACTTTTCTGTAACCAATTTCTCCAGAGCAAATGGCCCGCGTGCATGGAGCTTTTGAGTTGAAATGCCGATTTCGGCGCCAAGGCCAAATTCTTCACCATCCGTAAAACGGGTAGATGCATTGGAATAAACGGCAGCTGCGTCTACTTCTTTCAAAAACCGTGCGCATTGTTTTTTATTTTCGGAGACAATCGCTTCGGAATGTTTGGTGGAATATTTTTGAATATGCTGCAAGGCCCCATCTATATCTTTCACAATTTTAATGGCGCATTTAAGGCTTAAAAATTCACGGCCAAAATCTTCAGCAGTTGCTGTTACCAGATTTGGATACCCTTTTAATAATTGGTGAGCTTTTTTGTCTGCAAATATTTCCACATGATATTTATCCATTCGGGGTTTTAATTTTTCTATGAATGAACTAGCGATCTTTTCATCTACCAAAATAGTATCCATAGCATTGCAAACTGACGGACGAGAAACTTTTGCGTTAACAACGATCTCAACCGCTTTTTTAATGTCAGCTTCACTTTCCACATAAATATGACAGACTCCTGCGCCCGTTTCTATTACAGGTACCTGGCTATTTTCGCGAACGTATTTAATAAGACCGTCTGAGCCACGTGGAATGATCACGTCGACGTAAGAGGTAGCTTTAAATAGTTCTTTTACTGCCTCTCTTTCTGAAGGTAAAAGGGTTACACAATTTGGATTGATATCGTTTTGGCGAAGAGCATTTTTGATAATCTTTATCGAAGCCTTATTCGTTTCGTCCGCATCACTACTGCCTTTAAGCAGGCAACCATTTTGGCTGCGGAGGCATAAGGCGGCGATGTCAAACGTTACGTTTGGCCTTGATTCATATACAGCACCCACGACACCCATTGGAACGGAAATCTTTTGTAATTGAAGTCCATTGGGCAAAGTTCTTTCCTGCAGCTTTATGCCTGCCGGATTGGGTAGTTTGCTGATATTACGGATACTTTTCGCGATGTTGTTTATTCGTTGTTCATTTAACATTAATCGATCGTTACGTGGATTATCCGGATCTTGTTTCGCCAGGTCTTTGGTGTTTGCATCCAATATGATTGCGGCATTTTCCAAAAGACCGTCTGCTATTGAGCGTAATGCTCCTTTTATCTGCATATTGGTGCAGTTGCGTAAATCAATGGCGGCTTTGTATGTTTTTATAATAAGTGGTTCAACGGGTAGCATGTTTTGTTTTTTTGATTCGAATATTTAGTTTCATTCATTATTAAAAAAGCACAATATCGTCTGCATGGGCTGCCATCACGTGTTTTATATGCAGGTTTTCACTCAGTGGTCCTGCGGCTATCTTTACCTTCGCAACTCCGATAATTTTTCCTTCGTCATTCATAATCTGCACCACTTCGCCTGCGGCAAATTTACCTTGAATAGTCATAACTCCAACCGTTAATAGACTGCGGCGTTGTTCCAATGCCTTCACTGCTCCTTTGTCTACTGTAATGCTCCCAATAGTGATGCTGCCACTTGCCAACCATTTTTGCCTTGCTTTTAAATTGCTTTGATGTGCTGTAAATACGCTTCCATTTTTTCCCGCGAGCGCATCAGCAAAAGGGTTGATACCCGACAGCCCGCAAATAATTACCTGGATGCCCAATGATACCGCTAATCTGGCAAAGGTGAGTTTGGAAACCATCCCGCCAAGTCCAACTGTGCTTTTGTCTTTTTTTACGAAGGCCATTATCGTGTTATCAATTTTTCCGATAACAGAGATGATTTCTTTTTTATCGTTTAAAAAGCCACCTACTGAAGTACAAATAATAAGGTTTTGTGCATTGAAGCCAATTGCTATCAAAGTGGCCAGTTCATCATTGTCTGAAAATTTTAGTTCAACATTGCTTACTAAGTCGTTTTCGTTGACAACCGGTACTATCCCATTGGCCCAAAAAGCTTCAAAGGTTTCTTTTAGTTGAAGAAACTGCGAACGATTACTGAAATGATGCCGTTCACAAAGGGCCTGTGCCACCGGTATTTTATATTCAGCAAAAAACTTTTGATACAATTGTATAAGAATGGGATTGCCTATAGCCGCAGCTGCTTTTCTTTCACTTAAAGTTCCTTTATAATGTTGGATAAATGCTTTGCCACTGCCCACGGCACCGCTGCTCACCAGTACGACGTTATATGTTTTTGAAAGATCGGCAATAGAAGCCGCCACTTTTTTAATAACCGATTTGCTGATAACTCCATTTTCATCTGTTATGGAAGCAGTACCTAATTTAATGACAATTACCTGTTTTTGCATTCTGCAAAAGTATTAATTACTGGATAATTAAAAAATCGATTGGCATAATATTAATTTTATCGGATAGCTTTGATTCACTTCCTGCATTCGCCAGCGAGCTATTTGCTCATCACTTATTGCAGCAGGCTTATTACTTTTTTATTTATCAGAAACTGAAAAATTACTCCGGTGAAAATTACCAATAACACCCCAATAACATTTAACCATAAAAATGAAATGATATTAGCCCGGTAAATAAAAATTACCGCGATCTCAGAGATGATAGCGGAATAAAAAACCGCATTACCTTTTATCCATTTTATCCAGAAGGCTATTAGAAAAACCCCCAAGATCACCCCATAAAAAATCGAACCAAGAATATTGACTGCTTCTATAAGACTATTGCCAATATTGTGCGCAAACATGGCGATGATAATACAAAATATACCCCAGCCAAAAGTGTACCATTGTGATACCTTATAATCGTCTAAAGAAGACTCATTTTTTACAAAAAATTGTTTGTGAAAATCGACGACACTGCAAGCTGCAAGCGAATTTAATGCAGCAGCGATGCTCCCCCACGCCGATAAAAAAATAACCGCAAACAACAACCCGATCAGGCCAATAGGGAGGTTATCTTTTACAAATCGTAAAAAAATGAAATTGGCATCATTCGTATCATCATGAGGAAAGGCCTTTTGCAGTTCCTCTTTATATTGTTGTCTATAAAGATCGGAAGCAGCTTTATCGTTATCTTTAAAGGCGGCATTGTATTTACTTTCGATATTATTTAAATTGGCTGCATACGGCGTGTGTTGTGCCTCCAACATCTTTGTATTGTCGAAATAAACGGGTGCTTTGTGGTACAAATAGAATGTAAAAATAAGTGCACCAATCAATAGAATAAAAAATTGCATTGGCACTTTTACCAGGCCATTCATCAGCAATCCTTTTCTGCTTTCACTTAAATTTTTTGCTGTTAAGTACCTTCCCACCTGGCTGTGGTCCGTTCCAAAATAACTTAATGCTAAAAAAAAACCGCCAATAATGCCACTCCACAAATTATATTTATCCTTCCAATCGAACCCGTTTTTAGTAAATCCGGTTGTAATAACATTCATTTTGCCATAGCTTCCTGCTTCTTTAATCGCTTCTTTGAAGCCAATACCAGCAGGTAAGAGGCTCACAGCTATATACCCGATTAAAAAAAGAGAAATGAAGACAATAATCATTTGTAATTTCTGCGTATAAGCTACTGCCTTGGCACCCCCACTCATAGTGTAGATAATTAATAAGCCCCCCATGACAATATTGGTATAATAAATATTCCAACCCATGAGTGAACTCAAAATTATAGAGGGCGCAAATATGCTTACACCCGTACTAAGACCACGAGATAACAAAAAAAGGAACGCCGTAAATGTTCTAGTTTTTATATCAAATCGATTTTCTAAAAATTCATAAGCAGTATACACTTTTAATTTGCTGTAAACCGGTACAAAAAAAATACTGATGACAATCATCGCTAATGGAAGCCCAAAATAATACTGGACAAAACGCATTCCGTCTGTATATGCCTGACCAGGACCGGTAAGATAGGTGATGGCGCTGGCTTGTGTGCCCATAATACTCAACAATACCAGATACCAAGGCATGCTTCGGTTACTTAGGAAATAGCCGTCCAGGTTTTTGCTTGTGCGACTTTTGTAAATTCCATACACAATGATGCCCAGTAAAACGATTATCAATATCAGCCAATCAATTAAACTCATTAAGCGAATGTTGATTAATGAAAAGTAGATTATAAAACGCCTTATTCGTTCTTTGGCAAGGCGATCAAATTAGCCATCAGTCTGTACGCCCCCGGAACGCCTGCCGGTAACTGCCTGAAAAATGCTAAACTGGCATAGACAAAATTTCCTTTGCCGTATTTTGCAATAGCCAAACTGCCATTGCTTTGTGGCTCGCCACTATCGTGCATGCCGAGTGGCATTTCAAAATGGGGATCTAATCTAATTGCCTGGTAGGTACTTCTTTCCTGCACCCATCCATCAAAATCGCTTGGTACGATTTTATTCGGATAGTTTAATGCCGGGTTATTGGGCAAAAGGAAATTTACTTTTGCATCTTCTTCAGTAACCCTTGATCCGGAATTTATAAAAAATGGATAAGGTCCTACGACGATATTTTTCTGTCCTACTTGATTGCTTTTTAAATATTGCACAATCAGGTTACCTCCATTTTTTACATAACGCATTAGGACATCATTTTTATCGCTCAGATATTCGTGTAAATTATAGGCCCGGATTCCCGTAATGATGGCGTCGAAGCCGGCCAGTTTAGCGTCCGTCAAATCGGCCTCAGATAAGGTTTCCACGTTATATCCCATCGCGATCAACGACGCTGCCACTTTATCATCGGCGCCCTCGATGTAACCAATTTTTTTACCGACGATCTTAATATCAAGTTTTACTAGGTTTGCTTTTGCATTGGGAAAATAATCTAGCGTGGGGATGTGGTTGTAAGCTATTGTTTTAGAATATCCATTATATTTTCCGTCCGCAGTTTTTAAAGTAATTTGTTCTGTCGTGTTCGTTTTAGTCGAAACAGGTTTGAACTCCTCCACTACTTCATAGTCTCCATTTTTATTTTGAAAAGACTGATTCACTTTTTTGTCGATTTTTTCCCAGCCATTGGAGATGCCCAATATTACAGGTTCATCTGTATTCCCATTTTTTTCATTTGATTTTACATGGTATTCAATCTGAACCGGCTGGTCATTGATAGAAATAAAATTATCTTTTACAAAGTTGAGTTCCACCTTTGGCAACACGACAATGGGTTCATATAAATCGCCTCTCACCGGATCTGTTACCCGGTATTGAACCGCTCGTTTTATAATAAAATTCTGGCCATCAATTTTAATTAAAAAATTGACCTGAAACGGAGGATCATTTTCTGCTTTGCCAATCAACAATTGATTCCGTACATCGAAGATACCGCCTGCCAATGGGTACTTAAGCCAGTAAGGTTGAGATATTTCTTTGTCATTTGCTATAGGTAGATCCTTTGTCAGATAATAATTTTGATTAGTCGCTAAGTTGATATTGCAGGTCGTATCAAATGGGTTGATGTGGATACCTATCAGTTTTGCATCTACATCTGCTCTTTTAATGCAAGTGAAATTGATATTAAGTTCTCCACCCTGAACTACTTTTTGCTGATTGGAGGTGGCATCTATGAATAAGGCACTGCACTCTTCAATTAGGCGCTGTGTGTCGGCTAATTTTTTTTCTTTCCAGACGCCTTCGGGCAGTAGTTTTATGGCCCTATATATTTTTATTAAGGCAGGTACCGATGCTTCAGGCCGTTGCGAGTTGAAATTATTTATTACGTCGTTGATCATAGAAGATATTGCGGCACCACTCTGAAGTCTTTGCCAGCTAGTATTAACGCCGTCCATTAAAGATTCTTTGGCGGGTGAACCGGCTGTAGTTGTGAAATATTCATAGGATTCACCTCTTCTTCCTGGCCTACCTTCGCCCTGGCTTTTGTGCATGGTACGGGCCTCTGCGCCCAATTCGCCATAACTTTTTCCTATTAGTGGATTATAACCACCGATATCTATTTTCAACTGGTCTTTGCTAGTGGTATTATTGCCACCAAAATTATAAGTGTTCCATAAAATTCTTTGTGCTTGCCAAGGTTTTACGCCATATTTAAATTGTTCGGGAAAACGTTTGGGATCGGCAGCAGCTGCAAAAGCTTCATCGGCTAAAATGGACGAAGCCGCATGATGCCCATGGCCTGCTCTTTTATCCGGTGGAAATCGTTTAATAATTATATCGGGTTGAAATTTTCTAATTACCCATACCACATCACTTAATATTTTTTCTTTGCCCCAAATCCGAAGGGACTCTGCGGCACTTTTACTAAAACCAAAGTCGTAAGCTCTGCTAAAATATTGTTCTGCGCCATCTACTTTTCTCGCTGCTAGCAATTCCTGGGTTCTTATGAGCCCTAGCTCTACACCTTGCTCATCACCCAAAAGATTTTGTCCGCCATCGCCTCTTGTCAGGCTTAGATAGGCAGTACGGTATAGCTTTCCCTTAGCCAGATAGGGTAGTAATGCATTGTTCTCATCATCTGGGTGCGCTCCAATATATAGTACAGACCCCAACACATTTAATTTTTTCAGTTGTAATAAAATATCCGAAGCATCTGCTGTGCTAGGGTTCTGAGCAAAACATGGTAACATTGGAAATACAGCCAACATTACTAAAAATAATTTTTTCATGTATTAAATTTGACCTTACGAATGTACATCAATGTGATGAACTGCCACCCAAACAATGCGATAAGTAGGCTTCCAGATTAATATTCAAAATTATGTTGGTGTGGGTGCTGCCTAGGTTGCGGTTTCTTGCAAAACCTTCAAGCCGGAACAGGAAACAGATTTTCAAGATTACGGTTATAAGATTTTTGGTAAAAAGGCTGAGCTTATACTAAAATTTATTTAGATGCAAGTTTTAGTAACAATCTAGTTATGTACATATTCAGTTCTGCCGGTTGAGGATATGGGTATCATCGGTTTTTAACCAATTGTGCAGCATGGTGGCATACACATCTTTGAAATCTATTTGATATTTCAAGTCGCCTTGGTCTAAATCTGCGAGGTTAGGAGCAGTGTTTAAAATACCTTGTTTCTTTAACCCCCCGGAAACTAAGAACATACAATTGGCCGTGCCGTGGTCTGTGCCGCCACTGGCGTTTTTGCTGACGCGACGGCCAAATTCCGAGAAGGTCATTAGCATTACATCCTTGAATCTGTTGCCGCTTTTTAAATCTTTTACAAAGGCGTCAACGGCGCCGCTTAGTTCGGTAAACAGTTTCTGTTGTTGTGGGTGCTGATTTACGTGTGTATCGAAGCCGCTGAGTGAGACATAATAGATTTTGGTATCTATATGGGAATTAATCAATTCGGCAATTGTCTTTAAATCCTTGCCAATATTGGTGTTGGGATAAGTCGTATTAGATTTATAAATTTTGGATTGCTGATAAATATAATCTGCTGAAGACATAGACTCGGCCAGGGTTTTATAGAGGTAATCGACATTCAGGTGTTCGTCATTGACCGGGTGTTTCTGTAAAATAGCTTTGAAAAAACTATCGTGACTATCCCCGTAAAATTGTGTTGGATTGTTTACTGCGAGGCCGGTATTATTTTTTCCTTTAAGTGCCAAGCTAAGTGTATCGTCAATTTCTAAAGTTAAAGTAGGTTTGTCTGATATCTTACATTGTGCATCTAAGTATCGGCCGATCCAGCCTGTATTGATAACAGTTTCACTGTCGCTAGCTGTTTGCCAAATATCCATTGAACGAAAATGTGAGCGATTGGGATTAGGATAACCTACGCCGTTTAATAAAGCCATTTCTCCATTGTCGTACAAAGTCTTTAATCCTGTGAGACACGGGTGTAACCCTTGTTCGGCGTCCATTTTTAAAACATCGTTCTTTTTGATTCCGAGCACCGGACGAGATGCATAATAAATATCGTTGTTGTAAGGGATTACGGTGTTCAACCCATCATTGCCGCCCGAGAGTTGCAGCACGACCAAAATCTTGTTTTCTGCAATCGCTTTTCGTTCAAAAGCTTTCAGGAATTTAGGTACAAAGAAAGATGCTGACGCTAAAGAACCCATTTGCACGAAGCGGCGACGACTATATGTAGACATAGTACAATTTTTTGACGATTAACAAAGTTGATATTCGGGAGTACACATTAAATTAACGGCCATTTTCTTAATTTCTGTAGGATGGTTATAGGCAACTGCATATTTTTCCAACAAACTATTATTGACGGTTTGTGGTAGATTTACCAGTAAAGTATCTGCCACAACTTTAGGCAATTGATCGACTGATTCATTGGCGAACCTCTTCAAAAAGGGATCCCAATCAGGGGTGGAGCGTACTTTATTTTTATAGTTGCGCACCATATAAGTTTTTTGTAAATCGTCGTGTATGTTGCCTGAAGTGTAACTGTTGTCCATTTCTTCCGGCATTGCTTTAGGGCGAATATTAAATTCTTCTGAAGCATACATTATTTGTGGTAAACGCATCCTAAAAAGTAAGGTGGAACTGTCAATCCAATCTTTACCACCCGGCCAACCTGCCACATTAGGTGGATAAAATAGTACCTGTCCTAAGGTTCTTTGGAATAAAAGCAAAGCATTGTCATTGGCAAAAGTTGCAGGTATGGTGCGTTCCATTCCGACAATTAACTCGATAGGAGATTTAATACGTGCACCAATATTTTTTTTATCATAAAACCAGTCGGAGCAGAAGATGTTTTCCAATAAATTGCCAATATGATAATTAGATTGATAAAATTTTTCCGCTAGTGGTGCAATAATATTTTCGTCTGGTGTATCGTTTACAACAAATTTGTAAATCTTTTCGGTAATGTGATGGGCGGTGGCTTTATGTTCTAATAGCATTTTTAAGATATCATCGCCATCGAAATTTCCGGTTTTTCCTAAGAATGTTTTTTTGCCGTCGTCGTGTACTTTTTGCCGAAAAATAAAGTCGCCATTCTTATCAAAGGCCCATCCGGTAAAAGCACGCGAACCCTCCTTTACATCTTTCTCTGTATAATTTCCTCGCCCCATGGTAAAAAGCTCCATGACTTCCCTGCCAAAATTTTCGTTGGCGTGCTGTTTTTTGTTTTGCTGATTATTCAGAAATTGCAGCATAGAAGCGCTTTTTGAAACGGCAGAAAGCAGGTCTCCAAAATTGCCCAAAGCATTTTCCCTGATTATTTGTAAGAGTTTTTCCTGATGCGATATGTTTTGTACACGACAAGCAAAATGTCCATGCCAGAACAACGACATTTTTTCGCGCAAAGGTTTATCCGTTTTAAACATTTCCTGCAACCAAAGAATGTTGAGGTTTTTAATGCCTTCTCTATTTGTTTTTGCTATGTCCTTCTTTAAAGCAGCATCTGCTTTAATTTGACGATAAGTGTAATCGTTTTGAAGTATTTCTCTGGATTGAGCCGTGACAATGGTGTCAATTTTGGAGCAGTTTTGGTGAATTAGACTGCGTATAAGCTTTCGCAAATTAGGTTCTTCTGAACTTTCTATTTGGCCAAAACCCGCACGCCAACTTAGGTGCTGCAACCTTTCTTTTGAGATACCCATCTTTCTATTTTTTACGATTCTATGAATTATGCACACAAAATTCAAATAATACCAGAGCAGGGTCGACTGCAAAAAAGAACTGTGGTGTTCGACTGGTAAATTTGAAAAGAGTTTAATAAGTAAGATGGATTTGTTTCCCGAATTCCATGAATTATAAAAATAAATCGCTAAAAATGGGTTGAAATTTGAATTATTGCTCTTGGTAAGCGGGTTATTTAGGGAAAAAGATTAGAAATTTTTTATAAAAAATATTTATTTTGTGCTGTTGCAATATCAATAGATTAACTTAGGTTTGCCTTCAATCAAAGACCAGGTTGAATTTAATAGAAATTTTTCTATAGCAAAACTTATTTCCAAATGAATTTTAAAAAAGCGAATAACATTGTTGGGTGGGTGGTATGCCTTATTGCGTGTACTACTTATATTTTGACTGCCGAATTGAGTGGTAGTTTTTGGGATTGTGGGGAGTTTGTAAGTAGCTGTTTTAAGTTGCAGGTACCGCATCCGCCAGGAGCGCCGCTATTTGTTTTAGTAGGTAGATTCTTTATTATCCTGTTTGGGGATAATCCTTTGGATGCAGCCAAGGCGGTAAACGTGATGAGCGCCTTAGCTAGTGGTTTTGCTATTCTGTTTTTGTTTTGGACGATTACACATTTTGCTCGTAGGATTGTTCAGGCCTCACGTGCAACTATAGATTTAACTAAGAATGAAATCTTCATGATAATGCTTGCCGGTACCGTAGGCGCATTAGCTTTTGCCTTTTCTGATTCGTTTTGGTATAGCGCTGTCGAAGGTGAGGTATATGCACTCTCGGCTTTCTTTACAGCTTTAATATTCTGGGCTATGCTTAAATGGGAGCATAAAGCTGATGAACCTGGTTCGGATAAATGGATTGTTTTTATCTGTTTTATGATGGGATTGGCTGTGGGCGTCCATCTTTTGAACTTATTGACCATACCAGCAATGGTAATGATTTTCTATTTCAGAAAAAGAAATACATTCAATTATAAATTGATTAAAAAGTATTTTGTACGCTTAATCCTGATTGCCGGTGTTTTAGGATTTATTGTTTCACTTATACAAGCTAATAGTATTGCTTCCCAGGCGGGTATTTCTAT
>NZ_JBNQGD010000039.1:21647-41156 GCF_050436765.1 Arachidicoccus sp.
CTTAATAGAAAAAGGCAATAAAAGTAAACAGGAGTTATATGGTGGCGCATATATCTTCTTCGTATTGAGTATAGTCATATTGGGTTTTGTACAGGTAGGCGTTATTCAGGAGTCTATTCAACAAGCAGGTAATATGGATATCTTTTTTGTGAATAGCTTAAATCTTCCATTGTTTAGTGGTTTCATTTTCTTTTTTGTGCTGGTGGCTGTTATTATGTGGTTTGCTTTTCGTTTTGCCAAAAAGAAAAACTGGCATTATGTGCGCCTGGGCTTATGGTGTTTAACTTTTATGTTTATAGGTTTTAGTTCTTATCTGACTACAATGATCCGTAGTACGGCTAATCCTTCTATTGATATGTTCAATGTAGATAATCCAATGAGTTTGGTGGGTTATCTTAATCGCTCTCAATATGGCTCATTCCCATTATTATATGGGCAAAAATTCACTGCAGAACCCGTCGCGCCATATTATGGCGATGAAAGTTATCAGAAAGGTGTTGATAGTGAAGGCCGAACAAAATATATTGCTACGGGCAAAGCATTTAGCTATATATACTCTCCTGATGATGAAATGATTTTTCCACGTGTTTGGAATACGAGCACCGATAGAAATCAAACAGATTTTTATGCATCTTGGTTAGGTATTGGCAAAGACCAGCAAACCGGACAATATGAAAGAGCGCCAAACTTTATTGATAATATGAAGTTTTTCTTGGGATACCAGGTTTATTACATGTATCTAAGATATTTCTTATGGAATTATAGTGGACGTCAAAATGATTTACAAGGCAATTCGGTTACTGATGTGCGCGATGGTAACTGGATTACCGGTATTCCCTTCATTGATAATTTGATGCTGGGTGATCAAAGCCAAATGCCGCATGCATTGCAGATAAATAAAGCGCATAACGTGTTGTTTGCATTACCACTCATCTTGGGATTAATTGGTATGTTCTTTCATTTTAAGAAAAAAGGCGACGATGCGCTGATTACATTCCTCTTATTCTTTATGACGGGTTTTGCGATTGTAATGTATTTAAATCAGGCCGGCAATGAACCACGTGAGCGAGATTATGCCTATGCCGGCTCGACCTATGCCTTTGCTATTTGGATAGGAATTGGCGTCTTTCAGGTGCGAAATTGGTTAGAGAAAATATCGAAGCCAAGAGTTGCAACAATCGCGGCCTCCGCCATATGTATGTTGGCAGTTCCTATTTTGATGGCTCAACAAGAATGGAATGATCATGATCGCAGTAATAAAAGATTGGCTCCGGATATGGCCATCGACTATTTAAAAAGTTGTGCGCCTAATGCCATTCTCTTTACATTTGGTGATAACGATACATATCCACTCTGGTATGCGCAGGAAGTAGAAGGGGTAAGACCAGATATTCGCGTCATTAATACCAGCTTATTAGGAATTGATTGGTATATCAATGATTTGCGGACTAAAGTAAATCAAAGCGATTCTATAGATGTGATCTTCACTAAAAAGCAGATAGAAGGAGATACGCGCAACCAGGTAATGTATGTGCCTAAAAATTATCCTCAGGACAGATATTATGATTTGTACGATATGCTGAAAAACTACGTGGGTAGTAATGATCCATCTAAAATGCAGGATTTGCGTAATGGAAGTTCCATTAATACTTTTCCTGTAAAGAATGTGTATGTTTCGGTTAATAAAGCAGAACTTTTGGCGAACGGTACCGTAAATGCTGCTGATAGCGTACCGGAAGCTATGCGCTTTACGATTGATAAAGCAAATTTGTTTAAAAATGATTTGGCCGAGTTGGCAATTATTGCTGCTAATAAATGGAAGCGCCCAATCTATTTTACCATGAATCATCAAACGGGATTAGGTACAAGTTTTGAATCTTATCTGCGCAAGGATGGCTTAAGTTATCGTTTGGTGCCGGTAATCAGCAAAGATACCAGCAGCAACGCGCAATACAACGAATATAAAACAAGGTTTGGTGCATTGTTAAAGGAAAATGTCAATACCGATTGGATGTATAATAAGTTAATGAAAGACTTTGTATTTGGTAATGCAGATGTGCCCGGTGTTTATTTTGATGAAGAAAATCGCCGGCACTTAATTACAATTCGCGAAGCCTTTGCTGACGAAGCAATTGATTTGGCAAGAGTGGGTAGAATTGATGATGCTAAGAAAGTTTTGGAAAAATGTGACCACATGATGCTGCAGGAAAATTTCCCTTATGGAATGCCTTCTAAATATGGTATGCATAATCAAACATCGTTTAAATTCTTGGTTGCGGCTTATTTGGCAAAGGACCAGCCATTGATCGAGAAAGTAACTAAATCGCTAAAGACAGATCTTGTACAGGAAGTTAATTACTATAATTCCTTATCTCCAGAGGACGCGAGCAATTATACTTATGAAACGCAATCGGCACAACAGTTTTTAATGGTTATGAGCCAAATGGAACAAGAACAGGCTACTAAAAATCCGGCGGCGAATTTGGAAAAGGCGGATAGTGGTTTGCATACAATTGATTCCATTAAAAAATAACAATCTGAAGATTGTAATTGAAAACGAGGCTGTCTCAAAAAATGAGACAGCCTCGTTTATGTTTTATGCATTCCCTAAAAATATCGAAGATAAAATGTTGAAAGCTCCATCTTTTTGAAATTTAATTGCCGTTTTTTTAATTTTTTCTGATTAAAAAAATTTAGATAAAATTATATAACAAATGTTTGTTTTAATTATTGATAAATTTAATTGAGAACAAATTCATATTGAGCAATTTATGATGTTTTACACGTAATAATTATGAGAAAAAATATCCCCTTTTGGGGCTGATTTTCAATGAGATTTTGCATTGATTTTTCCAAAATTTACAGGATGGTGCAGGATAGTTGTCGTTTATAATTCTACTAGTTTTAAAATTCAATTTACTTAGAAAAGTAAATTGATTCTTTTCTCTAAATGCTAAAAAATAGATGATATGCGACTTCCATCTTTAAAAAAACTTCCATGCAAGTTATTCATTAGCTTTCTTTTCTGTACTTTTTCAATGAATGTATTTGCGCAGCAAACAAAAACTGTTTCGGGGGTTGTGAAGGACTCTTTGACACAACTGCCACTCAACGGCGTTTCTGTAATGGAACAAGGAACTAACCATGGTACCGTAACCGATATGATGGGTAAGTTCAGTTTTCATCCCTCTAAACAAGAAGCTGTTTTGGTTTTTTCTTATTTAGGCTATGTTGTAAAGCGTGTGACACTTAATGACGAGACCAATATTGGTCAGGTTTATTTAACCGCTGATACAAAATCATTAAGCGATGTGATTGTTATCGGTTATGGTACACAAAATAAAAAGGACTTAACGGGCGCTGTTTCCCAAATTACTTCTAAAGATATAGAAGACAGACCTATCACGCGGGTAGAGCAGGCCATGCAAGGTCATATGGCAGGAGTTCAGGTAAGAACGACTACTGGCGAACCTGGTGCGGCCTTACAAATAAGGGTAAGAGGTTCCGCTTCGGTAAATGGTAGCAATGATCCATTATATGTTGTTGATGGAGTCCCTGTTGATAATTTAGATGATATTAACCCTGATGATATTGCTTCTTTGAATGTTTTGAAGGACGCTGCGTCGACAGCTATTTATGGTTCTAGAGCGACGAATGGTGTTGTCTTGATTACAACGAAATCAGGCCAGAAAGGCAAAACGAGGTTTACTTTTAGCACGACTTATTCTGCACAAAGCCTGGCCAAGAAAATGGATATGATGTCAGCTCCTGAATGGATAGATTTGGTTACGCAAATTGAAGATTCAAGCTATGTGAAGCAAGGGTTGCAGCTTGGAAAGACTTGGAGTCCTAATGACCCCGTTAGCGTAAGGCAAGCCAATTTAGGTATTACTGGCAGAAATGCAACTTACATACCCGATCCCAGATGGCAGGATGGAACAGATAGTTTAGACTATATTGATTGGCAGGATGCTTTTTACAGAGTCGCTCCTATGACAAATTATCAATTAGCCGCTTCCGGAGGTACTGATAAAATTACTTATCGCATTTCGGGTAATTATTTAGATCAGGACGGAATAGCGGTAAACTCAAATTATAAACTATTTTCTATTCGGGCCAATATTCAAGCTCAGCTTACCCCGTTTTTAAAGATGGGATTGGATTTAGCCCCTTCTTATTCCTGGTCGGATGGTGCAAATGTAGATGGTAAAGATGCGCAATCGCACCATGTTTTAGCAATGGTACCTGTGACGGAAAAAGATGCGGGCCTTAACAGTGGTATAGCCCCTTATGGGCCTTATTATTGGGCAGGTTCCACACAGAGCCCGGTCGCATACCAAAGACTTACGACGAACAAGGTTACAAGACAAAGATTGATTTCAAATCTTTATTTAAATGCGGATATATACAAAGGACTTAGTTTTAAGGTTACCGGTGGTTGGAATACGAGTCAACAAAATTCAAAAAGTTACCATCCTTCGATAGGCTTAAATCAACAGCCAGGTTCAAGTAGTTCTGCTTCTTACAATACGGCAAACAGTCAATATTATCTTTTTGAGTCACTATTAACTTACGATCGGTCCTTTGGCAAGAGTCATATAAACGCTATTGCAGGTTACACGGCTGAGCAAACGCTTAACGTAAACACGAATCAAAGTGCTAATAAATTTGCCAATGATGATTTAACTACAATTGATAATAGCACTTCAACGATTACTAAATCGACGGTAACAGAATTGAAAAGGACTTTGATTTCTTATCTTAGTAGAGTTCAATACAGTTATGCCGACAAATATTTATTAAGCGCGAGTTTCAGAAGAGACGGCTCATCCATTTTTGGTTCCAATAATCCCTGGGGGAATTTTCCCTCCTTAGGAGTAGGTTGGAATGTCGCCAATGAATCTTTCATGAAACATCTTCCCTGGCTTTCAGAATTTAAACTACGCTACAGCATTGGTGAAAATGGTAATAATGGTATTCCTGATTATTTGGCGTATGGCGGTATTTCTTCAGCTAACTATTCTTTTGCCAATAACCTGGTAAACGGATATGTACCTAGTTCTATTTCAAATCAAAATTTGAAATGGGAAAAAACGAGATCAAGTGACTACGGTTTGGATTTTGGCCTTCTAAATAATCGTATTTCTGGAACTGTAGATTATTATTACAAACTCACCACGGATATGTTGCTGAATGTCCCTTTCGCACTAGCTACCGGATTTTCAAGTGGTTATCAAAACATAGGACATTTATCTAATCAGGGTTGGGAATTTTTGGTGAACACCAATAACATCACCGGTAAGTTTCAATGGCAAACCACTTTGAACTTTAGTCTAAACAAAAACAAAATTTTAGCGTTAGGAAATGGCAATGCACCTATTCATACCGGTTTTAGCAACCTTACCCAAATTGACGAAGTCGGCCAGCCGATTGGCGAATATTACTTATATGACGCTATCGGGGTTTATAAAGACCAAAGCGACTTGGACAATAGCCCACATATGCCTACAAACATTGTCGGAGATGTAAAGTACAAAGACGTAAATGGCGACGGCAAAATAGATGACAAGGACAGAACTTTAATGGGCCAGCCAGATCCTACATTCAACTGGGGCATCTATAATACATTTAACTACAAAGGTTTTGATTTGTCTTTCTTAATACAAGGTTCCGGTGGTAACAAGGTTTATAATTTAATAGGTCGCGCTATTGACCGCCCTGGAATGGGATATCGTTCAAATCCCCTGGGTCGCTGGAGAAACCGCTGGCGTTCACCTGAAGATCCCGGCGATGGCTATACGCCGAGAATTGATGGAACTACCGGTGGTTTGTATGATTCAAGATGGTTGTACAACGGGACTTATGCGCGTTTTAAAAATATTACAATAGGTTATAATTTACCCAATAATCTTGTAAAAGGAATTACTTCTGCAAGAATATATATAAGCGGTGAAAACCTGTTTTATATTAAGAATAGTGACTATGGTGGCTACAGTCCTGAATTAGAGAATAATGTAACAGGTTCTAATTATGATTATGGATCTTACCCTGATGCAAAGACTTTCCTCATAGGCATTAATATTGGGTTTTAATAGAAAAAATAAAGTGAAATGAAAAAGATAATATTCCCCATTTTAATAGGCGCATTCATGCTATCTTCTTGTGGTAAAAGTTTTTTAAATGTAAAACCTACTTCAAGTATAACAGCAGGTAGTTTTTATAAGTCTCAGCAAGATATACAGCAAGCAATGACCGGTGTATATGCAAGTTTAAGAGACTGGCCGGTAGATATTTATTGGTATTTATCGGAAATTAGGTCTTCCAATTATTATGTAATTTCGGATGGCGCGCAAAGAGATTGGTACGACTTCTCTAATTTCTCTGACAATCCACAGGATGAGACATTGCATACTACCTGGCAAAGTCTTTATACTATGATAAACAGAGCCAATGCGGTACTCGAAAATATTGACAATATTACTTTTACTTCGGAGACTTTAAGGACGCAATATAAAGCTGAAGCAAGGTTTCTTAGAGCATTCGCTTATTTTCAACTAGTACGTTTGTGGGGCCATGTGCCATTGGTTACTAAAGTAATTTCTCCACAAGAAGGCATCCAAATAAAACAATCTGACCCGGCGGTTGTTTATAAATATATTACTTCGGAAATGAACGCGATACAAGATTCTTTACCCAGCGTATATACAGGTAGTGACATTGGTCGTGCTACAAAATGGGCAGTAAAAGGAGTTCTGGCAAAAGTGTATCTGACCATGGCAGGAAATCCATTGAATCAAGCGGATAAAGAAGATAGTGCCCAAGTCTTGTTAAAGCAGATAATAGATAATGAAGGTAAAAATGCGTCTTTAACGTTTACCCCTAATTATGCAGATCTTTTTGGGTATAAAAATGACAACCTTCATGATATTTTTGAAGTGCAATATATCTCAGGTGGATTAGGTGAAGGAAGCAGCTATCCGTCGCAGAATATACCGCCGGATTTAAGTCTGAGTCTGGTAAGTGTAAAATCACTTTTGTTTACTACCAGTGTGCAGGTGTCACAAGATCTGGTTAGTTCTTTCGACACTAATGATTCCAGGTTCAATGTCACAATTGATACATCCTACGTAACAGGTGATAATCCGCCTCAACAGGGACATACACCATTTTTCAAAAAATTTGTTGATTTTGGATTAAACAACTTAACCAATTACGACGATTGGCCGGAAAATTTCCCACTTCTTAGGTATGCTGACGTATTGTTGATGTATGCTGAGACACTGAATGATAAAGGGAGCATACCACCTCCAGAGGCCATAGGCATCCTCAACCGAATCCGCCAGAGAGCTGGATTGTTGCCCATCACTCCCGCAACCAAGCAGGCTTTTGCAACTGCCCTGGAGCAGGAATACAGGCACGAGTTTGCTGATGAAGGTCAGTATTGGTTTTATTTGCTAAGAACCAATCGAGCCATTCCGGTAATGAATGCTTGGTTCGCAGCCACTTCGCAAAATAAAACGATAGACATTCATAATTTGGTGTATCCGATTCCTCAATCTGAAATAGATATTTACCCCGGTTTATACAATCAAAATAATGGGTATTAAATAAAAAAAATAAGGGTATTATGAAATTAAAGTTCCCGGCATTTTTGCTTGTTATTTTACTGTTGTCCTTTTCATTTGTGGGGCAAAAAAAGAAAATTAGAATATTTATGGCGGGAGATTCCACCATGCAAAACTATAATATCGCAAAAACGCCACAAAGAGGCTGGGGGCAAATGCTCCCGGACTTCTTTAATAAGAACGTGGTTATATTCAATGAAGCAAGAGGCGGTCGCAGTACTAAGTCATTTATAAAAGAAGGTCTGTGGCAAAAGCTAATAGATTCGGTGCGTGCGGAAGATTGGGTATTTATAGAATTTGGACATAATGATCAAGATAAGAGAAAGCCTGAAAGATTTACTCCGCCGCAGGATTACAAAATAAATCTGGAGAGAATGGTTAGGGATGTATTGGCAAAAGGAGCACATCCGGTTTTGTTGACGCCCATTGCAATGCGTTCTTTCAAACCTGATGGTAGATATTATGATGGCCATGGAGATTATCCAGAAAAAGTAAGGGAAGTGGCTCAAGCATTTAAAATACCTATCATAGATTTAGACAAGACTTATGGTGAAGTTATAAGTGAATTAGGCCCCGAGAAGTCTAAGGATCTCTTTATGAATTTTGATGCGAATATTTATCCGGCATTTCCGAAAGGAGACAAAGACAATACGCATCAGAGAGAAGCAGGAGCAAGAGAAATTGCGAAGTTGGCGGTTCAGGGAATCAGAGAAAATAATATAAAAACATTAATTGAAAATCTTAAATAGTCCTAATTATTTTTTGTTACGCAGGTAAAAATTTATAATGAAATTATCAACGATTATATTCACCTTATTGTTGTCAGTCTATGTTTCAAGTGTGGCAAAATCGCAATCGATTAGAGACGCGAAGCCTAATATAATTTTTATTCTGGCAGATGACATGGGCTATGGTGATGCCGGTTGTTACGGACAGAAATTGATACATACACCGAATATAGATCAACTTGCAAAAGACGGGATGTTGTTTACACAGTTTTATGCAGGTACCGCGGTATGTTCTCCTTCGCGCTCTGCTTTTATGACAGGCACGCATACTGGCCATACGCCGGTTCGGGGAAATATTTCGGTAAAGCCAGAAGGCCAATGGCCCCTGCCTGACACCACTATTACGGTAGCGCGTGCACTGCAAAAAGCGGGTTATATTACCGGCGCAATCGGGAAATGGGGCTTAGGTGGTATCCATACTTCTGGAGATCCGTTGAAACAAGGGTTTAGTTATTTTTTTGGATATAACAGTCAAAGCTTAGCGCATAATTATTACCCGGACCATTTATGGGAAAATGATACGCGCATAAACTACGACAATACACCCCAACATCAGGTTTATTATTCTGCAGCAATTATCCAAAACAAAGCGTTGGCATTTATCGACAGGAATAAAAACAAAGCATTTTTTTTGTACCTGGCATATACATTACCTCATGCGGCATTGCAAGTACCTGATGATAGCCTTTTTGAGAATTACAAAAAACAATTCAAAGAAAAGCCCGTAAGTATTCCAAAAGTATGGAATGGTAAACGATTGCAACCGCAACCATATCCGCGTGCTGCCTATGCGACAATGGTTTCCCGATTGGACCAGTATGTGGGACAAATTGTAAAAAAGCTCAAGGCATTAGGATTGGAGAAAAACACATTGGTGATTTTTACAAGCGATAACGGTCCGCATGCAGAAGGGGGAAATGATCCCTATTATTTTAATAGTAATGGATCTTTGCGGGGGATCAAGCGCGATGTTTATGAGGGAGGTATTCGAGAACCAATGATTGCGTCTTGGCCAGGAAAGATTAAAGCAGGAACCGTCTCTAACTATATCGGTGCATTTTGGGATTTTGTACCAACATTTGCAGCGATTACACACGCTAGCGCACCTATTTATACAGACGGATTATCTATTTTACCTACACTATTGGGGCGTAAAAATCAACAGCAACATACATATTTGTATTGGGAATTTCATGAACAGGGAGGTAAGCAAGCCGTTAGATTACAAGATTGGAAAGCAATCCGTTTAAATGTAATGAATAACAAAGATGCACCTGTTGAATTATACAACTTAAAATCGGATCCAAAAGAAACAAAAAATGTTGCGGGCAAGCATTTGGGAATTGTAGAAGAAATGAAAATGATCATGGCGGAAGCTCATGTAAAAAGTCAGGCATTTCCTTTTGGGAAAGTAGATGAATAACCATATCCTAAATGATAGTATTAGTCAATGAAGTACAACAATAAATATCTATTTCATACATTACCATTGTTTTTTGTGGTACTGCTATCGCTATGCAGCAACTCTTCCGGACAAAGTGTTCAAAATAAAGTTGGCCCTACGGATAATGTAAGATTGTTACGCTATCGTCCGCAAGGAAGAGATTTTGTGATTATTAACGGCAATAAGAAGTATAACCGTGCTTTGTATGGAACGCACACTGCTTTTAGAGTGGAAGGAGGAGATTTGCCTGAGTTCGCTTTGTTCATGCCAGGAATTGGTGGAGATATGAAATTAGGAATTATGACTCATTCGGGATCTAAATGGTTGAATGATTTTGATACCATAGAAATGCGGTACCAGCCCGGAACAATATTATATAGACTAAAAGACAACTCAATAGGCCCTGCCGAAATTCGCCTGCAACTTTTGGCGATGGCTGACAGAGAGGGAATGTTGCTAAAAGCACAGATTTTTAATGCGCAAAAGGAAATCTCTTTGATCTGTGTTTACGGCGGTGCAAGCGGTATGCATCCTTCACGTAATGGTGATATAGGCGCGGATCCGAGTTCTGACTTCTCCCTCACGCCCCAACATTCCAAGGGAAATAAATTTACATTAGATAAAGACGGATTTAGTTTATTTTTTCACGACAGGAAAGGAGATATTAGATTGAATGCCGTTGTGCCGTCCTCGGCTGTCTCTAAAATTGGCGATGCTAATGAATTAAGTACACCCAAACAGCTCTGGTCTTCGAATGAAAGTAAGGAAACACCTGTTTTTATCTGCTCTAATGAATTAGCAAATGAGCGTCCATTATTTTTTTCGGTATTCAGGAAAGGAAATTCAGATAATGTAACTTATCAAAAATTACCACAGATTTTTAACGCGGCAACGGACTATATTCAAAAGATTGCAGATAGAGTTAATATAGAGACGCCCGATCCATATCTAAATACATTAGGTGGAGATTTGAGTATTGCGGCAGATGGCATTTGGGAATCGCCTGCCTACATGCATGGCGCTGTTGCGTGGCGTATGTGGTTAAACGGTTGGAGGGGTGCTTATGTGGCGAATGATTTGGGATGGCATGATAGAGCAGAGGCTGAATTCACCGCCTATAACAAAATGCAACTTACCTCACCGGATACAGCAATTACCTTTCCCGATACCGCATTTCATTTAGCAAGACAAAAACAAAAATTGGGCGTTGGCATTTATAACAGTGGTTATATTACAAGGCTTCCGGAAGGCAAGCTTGTGGCCAATCATTATGATATGAATTTGGTGTACATAGATGAAATGTTGCGAAATTTTCAGTGGACAGGTGATACCATTTTTTTGCGTAAATGTTGGCCGGTTATAAAAAGAAATATTGACTGGGAAAAGCGAAATTTTGATCAGGACGATAATGGTTTGTTTGATGCGTATGCCTGTATTTGGGCAAGCGATGCCTTGCAATATAGCGGTGGTGATGTAGCGCATAGTTCGGCCTACAACTATTACGCAAATAAGCAAGCTGCAGTTATCGCTAAGCTTTTAGGATATGATGCGCGCCCTTTCTTAAGCGAAGCTGCAAAAATAAAATCTGCGATGAACAGTATTTTGTGGATGCCTGATGATGGATGGTATGCGGAGTATAAAGATCGCTTAGGCTTGCAACTTTTGCATACAGATGCTGCATTATGGACAATTTATCATTCGATAGATTCCGATGTTCCCGATGCCTTTCAGTCATATCAAATGCTGCGGTATGTTGATACACACATTCCGCATATTCCTATTAAATGCCCGAAGCTTAAGGGGGATTATTATATGCTCTCTACCACAGATTGGATGCCTTATGTATGGAGCTTAAATAATGTAGTGATGGCGGAGATGGGGCATACAGCACTTGCTTATTGGCAGGGTGGGCGAAACGAAGAGGCCTTCAAACTTTTTAAAAGTATGATTGTTGAGAGCATGTTTTTAGGGTCGAGTCCGGGTAACTTTGAACAGATTTCTTATTATGACAAGAATAGAGGCGAACTGTTCCGCGATTTCGCAGATCCAATTGGCATTAGCTCAAGGGCCCTGGTAGAGGGGCTTTATGGAATAAAACCAAATGCGTTGATTGATACTTTGACGATAGTGCCAGGTTTTCCTATGGCTTGGAAAAAGGCTGCTATTAATTTGCCGGATATTCAATATTCGTTCAAAAGGAATGACCATGTAGATATCTATGAGATAAACACTTCTTTTAAAAAGGAAATGAATTTAAAACTCCTGGTAAATGCCCCTGCAGTTAATGTTTCGGGTATTGAAGTGAATGGGAAAAAAGTTATTTGGAAGAATAATGTAGATGCAATAGGTAAGCCGCAAATAGAATTACTATTGCCTGCTCAAAAAAAATATAGTATAAAAATTAAATGGGGTGATATAGCGCAAACTACGGCTGTATATGATTCAAATGCTGTGGTAGGTAGTAGGTTCTCTCTGGATTTTCCGCATGCGACAATTGTATCGTTAAACGATCCTCAAAAAATATTGTCTGATGTAAATATTGTAGGCCATCATTTGACTGCGAACATTAATGGTAGTTGCCAAAGGCATTCTTTTTTTATTCAAATAAAGCAAGGACAATTTTGTTGGTGGATGCCTGTAAATATTAATTTAAAGAAGCCTTTTCAGATTTCAGGTTTTTATAATCAAAACAAAGATGGGATGAGTTTGCGTATAAAAAATAATTCTTCGAGTAACTCACTTAAGGGATTTATTGTTTCCGCAAATGATTTTCGTAAAAAGATAGATGCTTCTGTTACTTCTAATCATTATTGTGATGAAATATTTATTCCCGCGAAGTATTTATTTTTTGGAACAAATAAAGTTTCGGTTCAGATAAATAATTTGATAATAGACACAATCATCTCTTATTGGAATATACAAGATGAAGAGGAAGATTTAAAAAACAAGCCGGCGCATTACACGTATGAAGCCGTGAACATGACCCATTTTTTTAACGATATGGTTACTAATATTTTTAAAAATAAGTACTTGCATCCACGCCCTACTTCTCCTACTTTGCAATTGCCCGTTCAGGGGGTAGGCAACTGGTGTAGTCCACTAGTGATGCCCGATATAAATGATAAAGGGTTAAGGGGAAATGCCATTAATAACTATTTCAAACTGAAAAATGGGCTATCATTTTTTACACCCGAAAAGATAAATACTTCTAACATTTTATTTACGTCTCAATGGGATAATTATCCTAAAAATGCAATAATTCCTTTAAGTGGAAAAGCCTGTCACGCGTATTTCCTGATGGCCGGAAGTACCAATGCCATGCAAACCAGAATGACAAATGGTGAGATTATTATTCACTATAAGGATAATACAGCCGATACACTTTTATTGAAAAATCCCGACAATTGGTGTCCCATAGAACAGGATTACACTTTTGATAAATATGCATTTCCTTGCCATGCGCCACAACCATACCGGTTGTATTTACAAAGTGGGAAGGTTGCAAAACAAAGTGATAAGTATATAAATATTGGCGGGCTGACGACGGTAGGAGTTCCGGGTGGGGCCGCGACAATTTTGGATATGCCTTTAAATAATGCAAAAATATTACAATCACTGGAACTTAAAACGGTTACCAATGATGTTGTTATCGGCCTCATGAGCGTCACGTTGGTTAGAAAAAAATAAGAATTATATGAAGCGAATGTTTAAGGATAAAGCTAAAAAACTGTTTATAAGTGTTGGTGCGGTAATAATTTCATTATTTATTATCACAAATTGCCCGGCGCAAAATGCCAATACTATATCCCTTGCAGGTAAATGGAGCTTTAAAATAGATCGCGAAGATGTAGGTATTCTCCAAAAATATTTTGAAAGTAATTTGGACGGATCTATTCTTTTGCCCGGCTCTATGGTGCAAAATAATTTGGGGGATGATGTCACCTTAGACACCCATTGGACGGGTAGCATTTATGACAGCTCTTGGTACTTTAACCCTCGAATGGCCAAATATAGAACGCCAGGTAATCTTAAATTTCCTTTTTTTCTTACTCCCAATAAAAGATATGTAGGTGCTGCCTGGTATCAAAAGACTGTAGACATTCCGGCTAATTGGACCAATAAACATATAACTTTATTCTTGGAACGTGCGCATTGGCAAACCAAAGTATGGGTTGACAATAAGGCTGTTGGTGAAAGAAATAGCTTAAGTGCACCTCAGGTATATGATTTGACCAAAGAACTTTCTAAGGGAATACATAGAATTACTATAAGAGTCGATAATCGCATTCATGCAATCAACCCCGGTCAGGATTCGCACAGTATTACAGATCAAACTCAAGGTGACTGGAATGGCATAGTGGGTAAAATCGTCTTGGAAGCCGTGCCTGAAATTTGGATAAAACAAATTCAAACTTTTCCCGATTTGGAAAATCATTTGGTGCGCGTAAAGTTGTTTATTCATAATAATCTAAAGCAATCTGAAACAGCAAAAGTGACTCTTTCTGCAAATAGTTTTAATAGCCCGGAAAATCAAAAAGTTGCGCCAATTTCTCAAAACATACATTGTATAAACGGAGACGAAGAGGTGACTATCGATTATCCAATGGGAAAAGATTTCCTTGCCTGGAACGAATTCCATCCTGCATTGTATCATTTAAACGTTCAGTTAATTTCAAATCAGGGAGAAGACAATGCAAAAACAGATTTTGGCATGCGGTCGTTCAAAATCAATGGAACGCGATTTGCCGTTAATGGTGTAAATACTTTCTTAAGAGGAACAGTTGAAAATTGTGATTTTCCAATTACAGGTTACGCGCCAATGGATGTCCCGTCCTGGCAACGTGTTTTTAAAATAGCTAAATCTTATGGCCTAAATGAAATGCGTTTTCATTCTTATTGCCCGCCAGAAGCGGCGTTTGAAGCGGCAGACTTAGAAGGGTTTTATTTGCACGTGGAGGGTCCAAGTTGGGCGAATCACGGATCTTCACTGGGCGATGGAAAACCGATAGATCAATATATTTATGACGAAACTAATCGCATCGATGATGCCTATGGAAATCATCCTTCTTTCTGCATGATGGCTTATGGTAACGAACCTCGCGGCGGACATCAGGCAGCGTATCTAAATAAGTTTGTTGACTACTGGGTCGCCAAGGATTCCCGGCATGTGTATACAGGGGCCTCGACTGGTATGAGCTGGCCATGGGTGAATCAGGAGCAGTTCATCGTTCGCTCCGGCCCGCGTGGATTAAATTGGGCAACAGTGGGACCTAATACCCTCACCAGTTTTTATGACGCTATTAAGGATCATCCGATTCCTTATATTTCTCACGAGGTGGGCCAATATTGTGCTTTCCCTGATTTTACAGAAATTAAAAAATACACCGGTGTTCATAAAGCGAAAAACTTTGAACTTTTTCAACAAGATCTAAAAGATCATTTCATGGGTGACCAGGCGCATGATTTTTTAATGTCCTCCGGCAAATTGCAGTTGCTCTGTTATAAAGGAGAAATAGAAAAGGCACTTAGGACACCTGGCTTTGCAGGCTTCGAGCTTTTGGGCTTAAATGATTATTCCGGACAAGGAACTGCGTTAGTTGGTGTACTAAATGTTTTTTGGCAAAGCAAAGGCTATGTGGATGCTGACCAGTTTAAAGCATTTAGCGGTTCAGTTGTTCCTTTAGCGCTCATCCCGAAATTTGTATATAAAAATAATGAACAATTTAAAGCCGCCATTCAGATTGCAAATTTCGGTGAGGGCGAAATAAAAAATGCCCATCCGCAGTGGCAACTGACAGATGAGCAGGGACAGGTCGTTGCGAATGGAGCATTGGTGATTCAAAATATTCCGATCGGGAACGCTATTGCATTAGGTGAGGTAAATATCCCGCTGAGTAAAATCGCAAAAGCAGCGCAGCTGCGCTTTTCTGTCTCTTTAAAAGGTACCTCTATAAAAAATAGCTGGAATATTTGGGTATATCCTAATAGTGAAATTACGCAAAAGGATAGTAGTCAAATCTACTTTTGCCACGAGTTAAATGGGCAGGCGACAGAAGCCCTGAAGCAAGGTAAAAAAGTGCTTTTATTATGCGCGGGAAAAGTGCAAATGGGCAAAGATGTTGCCATGCATTTTTTGCCGGTATTCTGGAATACATCTTGGTTTAAAATGCGTCCGCCACATACCACCGGAATTTATTTGAACCCGGCGGACCCGGCCTTCAAATATTTTCCTACAGAAGATTTTAGTGATTTTCAATGGTGGAGTTTGGTCAATAAACAACAGGTCATGTGGTTAAAAGATTTTCCCCATGATTTTAGACCTCTCGTGCAGCCAATAGATACCTGGTTTTTAAATAGAAGATTGGGATTAATATTTGAAGCGAAAGTAGGTAATGGCCGGTTGATGGTTTGTAGCGCCGATTTGTCCAGCAATTTAAATAGTCGTCCAGCTGCCCGACAACTCTTATACAGTCTCACTAAATATATGGAATCGAAGGATTTTAAGCCCAAAGCGCGTGTTGATTTAGAGGTAATTCAGAACCTCTTTAAAAAGCAGATATCTCAAAGTTTCAATACTTATTCACACGAGACGCCTGATGAATTGAAGCCAAGAAAATAATTAGTAAATGAAAAAAATTTCTGTTTTAATATATTTTTTAGTTGCGGGCTTTGTTTCCCTAAATGCACAGCAATATAATTATGTTGTCATTAAAAAAGATGCACATCCGGCTATTAAATCCGCCGCGAAAATAATTGCAGAAAAATTTCAGATTCCCTTAGCACATATTAAAGAAGTAGATAAAATTGATAACCCTAAAACGGGTGAAATTGTTTTGGATTGCGGTAATCCTAGCCCATCTGAACGACAATTTATAGGCCAGAATCCTGCGGAAACAAAATTTGACGGCTATCTTGTCAGATTCAAGAATGGGGGAGCGATGATCATTGGAAAACGCCCCCGGTCGTTATTATATGCAGCGGGCGATTTTAATGGGTGGAAAGAAAAGCATAGCGGTATATATATTCGCCAGCCCGATTTCAAAATAAGGGATGTTAACTTAGGGGGAAATGATAATATTACACAACTAATTGTAAAGACTGGGGCGAACATCGTTTTTCAAAATATTCATCCTAATTTTATAACACTCAAAAATAGCTTCCCGCAAATCTATAATAATATTGCTCGGCAAGATCAACAGAGATTATTAATACAGGAAAACAGAGCAGGCCTTTTTGCGGCAAAGCTTGCTAAGGAATGCCACGATGCGGATGTTGATTTTTACCCATTCTTGTATGGTAATGATATTGTAAAATGGTCGCCTATTTTGGCAAAAGCTATTTACAAAACCTATCCAAACATAGAAGGCAAGCGTGCAGTGAGTTCTTGGGAAAAAGCAACCTTAAACCCTTCCTTGAATATTACATGGGACATAATTCATGCAATAGTTGATGAATATATGCAGACAATGCATGGTGATGGGATGATGGCTACTTTCTGGGATGACTATGGATTATATAGTCAGGATAGCTTATCTGTTGCGAATGGTATGAACCTCTTTGATAATGAATTACAAAAGATTGTGGGTGTCTATGACGATGTTTTGAGTAAAGATAAAAAGCCGCTTATTATTCGTACCTGGTCGTCCGGAAGAGCCCACTGGGTCCCCTTGAGAAACAACAGGAATCAAATTGAATTACAATTTGTACATGCGCCGGGCTATGGTGGATTCAGTGGATCTAGATTAGATACCTGGGGTAAGGTAATTGATTCTTTGCCATCTCGGATTATACTTCAAACCAAGGCATATATGTCTGATTGTTTCCCGGCAGCAAGAGACAATACTTTAATTGGGAAAACAAAATCGCATCCGCAAATAATAGAATATCAAATGACGGGACAAACCACGGGATTGTATTTTTTGCCGGCAGTTAATGTAAATTATACAGATTCTACTATCAAAAGAGCCCATCGCATTATAGGCGAAAATAGTGGAACCAGTTTGTTCTATGGTGCTACACATCAAGCGCATTATAATTTGTTGAATGATATTGCTAATAGTGTCAATCTATTTGCTTGGAAAGAACTTTCTTGGAACGTAAATACGAGTGTGGATGCTATCTGGAGTGCCTGGGCAACGCCTATTTATGGAGAAAAAGCGGCACCATATATTATCCATGCTTTGGAGCTTTCAGAGCCGGCGGTCAATAAGGTATTTTCTACCCTGGGTTTTGGTTGGGAAACCAATTCTGGGTTTCCCGGGAGCATTGCCAGAAGAGAGGTTCTGTTAATGTACACCAATCGTTTTTATCTGCCTGAATACCAGCATTATTTGCTTCCTAATAAAGAAAATATTCAAAGAGTTATTCAGGAAAAAGAGGAAGCGTTGAGTGATATTGATTCTATGTTTATTTATTTAAATAAGGCAAAACCTTATTTAAAGGCTGGTCAATACGAAGAACTTTATACTCGGTTTAATTGGTTAAAATATGTAGCCATTGAAAATAAATTAGTAGAAGTAAGTTATTGGCGTTTTCGTTATCTGCGCTACTTGTACTCATTAAGAACAACAGACATAGCCGAAATGAAAGCTATCGATACTGCTTATAAACAGGCAACCTATTATAAAGACAGCCTTTTCCAGTATGCTCCCCAAACTCGTTTCAGTGGTTACGATGGTAAGCTTGGTGAAGTGGGTGGAAGAAGACGTATTGGATTGGGCAACCCGATGTCTATCATGAATGATATAGAAAAGCAGTCGAAACAATTTGTTGTGGAATTTACAGGCCCCGAAAACTAATGCGTATTTAAAAAAAAGATATGAATATTATGAAAAAAGTAAAATTGCTGGTTTTGTTGTTTGCTTTGTGTACACAGTTTGCAAATGCACAAAATGACAATCGAATTGAATCCGTGCTCAGGAAAGTTGCGGACAGAATTGTCTCACAAACTTCTTATCAGTTTGTCAATACAAAGACTGGCCAAACCTATAGCGACTTAAAAGGGGTTCCCTTTTCTTTAGATATAAAAGTAAAAAGTGCCTACAACGACTGGCATTATACCAATGGTGTTTTGGATATAGCGATGATGGAATTGGCTAAGAAATTAGATGACCAGAAGTATCAAAAATATGTTCAAAAGAATATGGATTTTGACTTCAATGATGATAATCTACATTATTTTAAAAAACAATACAATGAAGTACTGAAACAAAGAAACGGCATTGAGAATGTTAGTAAGCAATCGATGTACATGTTTTTTAGAATGATTCGTTTAGATGATTATGGAACGATGGCGGCAAGTCTTATTGATTTATATGAAAAAGACAGAAATCCATTATTTAAAGAATATTTTGACAAGGCTGCACACGAACTCTTGTATGCTGAACCGAGGTTGAAGGATGGAACTATTGCTCGATACGATCCGCACCAGATGACTGTTTGGGCAGATGATTTGTATATGAGCGTTTCTTTGTTGGCGAGGATGGGTAAGCTCACTGGTGATCACAAGTATTTTGATGACGCCACGCACCAGATTATACAATTTCATCATTATTTGTGGGATGACACCAAACAAATTTATTACCACTGCTATTATACTGATAGCAAAGAAAATGGCGTTGCTTATTGGGGTAGATGCAATGGATGGGTCATG
>NZ_JBNQGD010000040.1:0-6381 GCF_050436765.1 Arachidicoccus sp.
CCGTTCTTCTAGAAATCCCATGTGGGCTGCGTTAGGAAGTATTTTTACCATCGCTGTATTAGGCAAAGCAATCTGCTGCAACACGTCGGTAGGTGGCACAACCTTATCGAGCTGTCCAATAATGAATAAAACAGGTACATTTATTTCTTTCAAAACGTTGGATCTATCAGGTCGCAAAATCATAATAGCATAATATTGTTGTAATGCTTTTGTTTCAAAGTTTTTCCCTTGTTCAACCAATTGTTCGATGACTGCCGGGTGATGCACTTTAAATTGTTCACCAAATAATGTAGGTATGACTGTTCTCAAAAACTGAAAGCTTCCATATTGTTCCATTATTTGAATGGCATGCTTTCGATTTTCTTTTTTTTCTTCACTATCTGCAAAAGCAGTAGAATGTATCAAACCTAATCCTAATAATTGCTCCGGGAATTTCTCTGCAAAAGCCAGGGCAATATAGCCGCCCATAGAATGCCCCAGTAAAAAACATTGTCCCACTTCTTCTTCCTTCAGAATGCCTTCTAACACCATTGCGAAATCTTCCACCGATTTCAATTCTTCGTTGTAGTAAGATTTGCCGGAGCCCGGCAAATCAGGAATGAGTACCGTGTAGTTTTCTTGTAGAAATTCATATTGATATTTAAAAATGCTACCATCTTCGGGAAAGCCGTGAACCAACATTATTACTGTTTCTGCACTACCTAATTTTTGGTATTTAACTTCTTTATCTTTAAATAAAAATGATTTGAGCATCTCTTTATTTTTTTGCTAATTTGCCATAACGTATAAGCATTAATAATACAAACGGAATCAGCGCAATATTAAAATGCTGTGGCAACTCGAACCAGAAGGCTAATAAAAGTGCTGTGATTACTGTTGCAAAAAAGAAGTATTTTCTTACCCATCGTTTTTTCTTCCAAATAAAAAAAGCAGCAATAAAGTTAGTAGGTAATGCCCATAGTAAATTGTAATTATTAGCGCAAGTTTGATGGTCTGTGCAGAACCACATAAATAGCATTAAAAGCCCTAATAAACCAGAAATATATAGCAGAAAGACATCTAAGAAGTTTGTAAATAATTTATTTTTTCTACTCACAAAAAATAAGAACAAAAAGCATGCGCAAATGACAGAAATAACAAGCAAAGGCAGGTATTTTCCTGAAGGTTGAATAGGGGTGGGGGCATTTAACAAGGTTGTTTCCTTGAGTACATAAGGCTTGCCATCGATCGTCGCATTTTCCACGCCTCTACTTAAAAAATCAGGTAGAAACATAGCGGCATTGTTATCGACTGTTTTATCCATTATACTACCCAGCAAAAGATCAATACCCAACTTGCTCCAGGGTTGACCCGCTTTATCTAAATAATAATAAATCAAGTCTCTGGAAGTTGTATTTGGTTGAATGATCGGCTTTGTAAGGCTTACACCGGTAGTCTTCTTAAACAAAATATCCCGGATACGTGTGGCACAATTGTCGAAAAGGAAGTCGTATTTGTAATATCTGTTAGCGGGTAAGTAATTATTATATAAGAACTTTACGATGGATTGTTTCTGTACATTAGTCAATCGCAGTTCTTGTTCCACAACACTTCTTTTGGTCGTCTGATATTCATACATAAAATCGTAAAACCGATCTACATCGACCATGAAATTCAACTTACCTTTTACGAACTTAAGGTAGAAATCGGGTTGGTCAAAATCGAAGGTACCGTAATTAAACACAAAATCACTATGTTGCGTACTGTCCACAATGCGTATTGCAGTATGCCCAAATGTAGAGTATAACTCGTTTCCTGGGGCACAGGTAAGTAAACTAATTTTTACATGAAGTGAATCCGGGTTTTGGGCAGAAGCGGTTTGCAAAAAAAATAAACTGACGATTAGCCCCCAAAAATATTTCATTTTATTTTGATTTAAATCTTTGCAAAGATGCAAATTGTAGGGCACAATTCATTTTTTTACTTTTTACTTTCTTATTTTTGATTATTAACTGAGAAATAATGAATAAACAGGCACTTGTAGCAACTATTAAACAAAAGAAATCATATTTGTGTGTAGGCTTAGATACAGATGTTACAAAACTTCCAAAACATTTACAGCATCAACCAAGTGCGGTGGTATCTTTTAATAAGGCGATTATTGATGCAACGAAGGACGCCTGTGTGAGCTATAAGATAAATACAGCATTTTATGAAGCTCAAGGTTTAAAAGGATGGGCGGCCATGGAAGAGACATTACATTATATTCCTAAAACTCATTTTACTATTGCCGACGCCAAGCGTGGTGATATCGGGAATACCTCTGCACAATACGCCAAAACATTTTTCGAGACTTTGCCCTTCGATGCCATTACGGTGGCGCCGTATATGGGTGAAGATAGTGTACGTCCTTTTTTGGAATATGAAAATAAGGTTACCATTGTGTTGGGACTTACATCGAACAAAGGTGCTGAGAATTTTGAATTGCAAAAATTGTACGGCGGCAAACCATTATACGAGGAAGTTTTAACTACTGTCGCACATTGGGGAACGCCCGACAACCTTATGTTTGTTGTAGGTGCTACGCAAGCCAAGTCTTTTTTACATATCAGACAAGTTATTCCGGAACATTTTTTATTGGTTCCTGGGGTGGGTGCGCAAGGTGGCAGTTTGAAAGATGTTTCCCATTTTGGTTTAAATAGTGATGGTGGATTATTGGTCAATGCCAGCCGCGCTATCATTTATGCGTCTTCTGGCGAAGATTTTGCTGAAGCGGCTGGGAAAGCGGCATTTAATTACTATGATGAAATGAAAGCATTTTTGTAGGGTGGCATTTTCAGTGAGAAAGATTCACATATAGTGGATTATCCAAGTAGTGCAAAAACTTTGTAATAACAATACCTGTAGTCATGAAATATTTACTGCTGCTGGCTCTACCCATTTTTTATTCTTGTGGGAATAGTCAAAGTGCTCAAAAAACGAGTGTACTGTCTAACCCCAAGATAGATATGACTACAACAGATACCCTTACTCGCATTAATAATAAAGATTCTATTATTCATATAAAGATAAATGCGCATGATCTTCCTAAGACAATTGCATTTTCGATATTATATCGATATCAAAAGGTATATGTGGAAATTTCCGCCGTACATAGCCATAAGATAGCCGCTCAGCTGGAAGTAGAAGGAAAGAACAGAAATATCCGGTTCAATCAGATTAAAATGCCAGATGGCAGTAGTGACGGTCCTTTCGGCAGGAGTATCGTTTATACGACTCGGCAAAAAGGTAATTATACACTAATTATTGGAAAAGACAACATGGCAGACGGAACACTTGCAGGTGAGGCTAAAGTTTTTATAAGCCTTCCTTAATATACTAGACCAAGCTACTAAAAAATCAAAAATGAAAAAACTATCTGTGCTACTGTTTATAGTAGTCTCCACCATTCAACTGCAAGCGCAAAATGTAGAAAAAGCAAATTATGATTTGGCGGCTAAGTTCTCTCCAAATCGCCAGCAGAAGATGATTTTTAGTTTAAAGATAAGCCCTCATTGGCTAAAAAGTGGTAATCGTTTTTGGTACCAGTTTGAAACGGCAAAAGGTAAAAAGTGGTATTTAGTAGATTGTGATAACCGGACAAAGCGACCATTATTTGATGAACAAAAAGTAATCGCTGAAGTTTCTGAAATTGTAGGGGAGCCTTTCAGCGCTCAGCATTTTCCTATAGATAGTTTACAGTTTTTGGAAAATGAAAATGCCATTCGTTTCCAAATAAAATCGACGAAGGACGAGGTCATCAAGGATACGACTACTCGTGATAAAAAAGGAGGGGGGCAAAAGACGAATAAAAAGGTGTACTATTTTCAATATGATATTGCAAAAGATGTATTGACAGAATTAAAAGAATTTAATCGGCCGTTGCAAAATCAACGCTGGGCAAGTATTTCTCCTGATGGGCAAACAATCATCTTTGTAAAGCATTACAATCTATATTGGATGGATAAAGATAATTACAACAAGGCATTAAAGAATGATAAAGACAGCAGCATTGTAGAGCATGCTTTTACTAAGGACGGGCAACTGTATTACCCTTATGGTGGTAATTCTAGTAATATTGGTACGGATAATGTGGAGATGGAAAAAAATAAAGATAAGCGCAGTCGCCCCAACATTTTCTGGTCACCTGATTCTAAATATTTTTCCATGATTCGCGAGGATCAGCGAAAGGTAAAAGACTTATGGGTGGTGCACAATATAGATGAACCGAGGCCAACTTTAGAAACTTATAAATATGCAATGCCTGGAGATACCTCTATGCCGCAGGATCATTTATTGTTATTTAATGTTGCTAATAAATCGCAGCGTGAAATCGACGCTAGTTCTTACAAAGATCAGACTTTAAGTATTCAGAATAAGCCATTTCCGGAAACGGCAAGAGACGAGGACTATACACCATTAATATGGTCTGGTGACAATAATCATTTCTATGTAACCCGTCAAAGTCGGGATATGAAGAAGATTGATATGCTTTCAATAGATATAAATTTACCGAAGGCAACATCCATTATCCAAGAAAGAATGAATACTTCCATGGAGGCGCAAGACCTAGGGGTAATAAACGGAGGAAAGGAATTAATTGAATGGAGTGAACGTAGTGGTTGGGCGCAGTTTTATTTATACAAGGGCGATGGCACTTTTGAAAACGCCATTACGCGAGGTAACTTCCATTGTAATGGGATTGAGAAAATAGATGCGCAAAATCGCGTATTGTATTTTACCGCCAATGGGAAAGAAGATGGTGAAAATCCTTATTATTTACACTTTTACCGTGTGAACTTCGATGGATCGGGTTTGCAATTATTAGACAGAGGAGATTTTGATCATGCGGTAAGCATGAATGACAATAAAAAGTATTTTGTAGATAACTATTCTCGTGTGAACACTGTGCCAAGATCTGCATTATATGATGCTTCCGGCAAAAGAGTAATGTTGCTTGATTCGGCAGATTTATCCACTTATTTTGCTGCAGGATATAAATTTCCTCAGCCGTTTTCTGTAAAATCAGCAGATGGCATTACCGATTTATACGGTGTAATGTATAAGCCGTTTGATTTTGATAGTACTAAGAAATATCCATTGGTGGAATATGTATATCCAGGTCCTCAAACAGAGGTGGTGAATGCATCTTTTACGCCCGTTAATGATCGTATGGATAGACTAGCACAAATAGGTTTAATTGTAATTACGGTGGGTAATCGAGGTGGTAGCCCGATGCGATCTAAATGGTATCATAATTTTGGATATGGCAATTTACGTGATTATGGATTAGCGGATAAAAAAATAGCAGCAGAAGAAATTGCAAACAAATATAGATTTATCGACTTAAATAAATTGGGCATATACGGACATTCTGGTGGTGGTTTTATGACGGCTGCGGCAATGTTTACCTATCCCGATTTCTTTAAAGTAGGTGTTTCTTCTTCGGGTAATCATGATAATAGAATTTATAATTCTTGGTGGAGCGAAAAACATCATGGTATCCAGGAGAAGATAAGTGATAAAGGGGATACTACTTTTGATTTTAAAATTGCAACTAATCCGGAGATTGCTAAGAATTTAAAAGGTCATCTTATGCTTAGTACGGGTGGTATTGATGATAATGTTCATCCGGCAAATACCTTTAGGGTTGTGAATGCTTTAATTAAGGCCAATAAACGCTTCGATCTAGTTTTTTTACCCAATCAAAGGCATCATTATGGAGATATGCAGGAATACTTCTTTTGGCGTTTGGCTGATTATTTTAGTGATTGGTTAATAGGCGATTTTTCACATTCAAGTCAAGTAGATATGTTAGAGGCGCAAAAAGATTTGCCTAAAGATGATTGATCATCAGAGTTAAATTAAAATGAATAGAAACTGACTATTATTGTTCTAATTTTTACTATCATGCTCTATAATTAATTGAATCTTAAATAATTATTTAATATAGTATGCTATGGGATAATAATGATTAATGATTTATTGAATATTGAATCTTTAAGATTATTTTTTATGATTAAAAGCAAAAAGCGTTATTCTTATTTTTGTATAATATTGTTATAACTATTTGATTGTAAATTATTTATTGTTTTTATTTTAATTTAAATTTAATAAAATGACAGCAAAGATTTAGAATTGGCTGCGTAATCAACAAAAGCAGAAGGAAAATTATAATTTATCGATTCTAGATATCCATAAATTTTTATAATTATATTTTTTAACTTATTTATTGTCAAGTATTTACATATATTTAATCTAATTTTAATTGATATAATAATGGTTACAAAAATGTAGCTCCCTGAATTGAATTGTTTTAAAGTATAGTAAATATTTTTAAAATTGTCAGTCGGAAAAAGATTG
>NZ_JBNQGD010000040.1:6391-6854 GCF_050436765.1 Arachidicoccus sp.
AGGACATTAAACATTTTATTTAATGATTTGCTATATAATAATTCTTTTCAAGCAGTTATCAGTATATACTTGAGATATTTTTTTCTGTTCCAACCTATTGTTGGTATCCAATGATTTTAAGAATTGAAAAAATTCATTTTCATCCTTATTTAGTAAACTCAGTCTTACAGATTTATTTCGTGAGCCATCAACCGCATAAGAATAGAACAGTTCAAATGTATTCCTATCCATCATCAAACTTTTAGAATGTGAAAAATAACTTCTTAATTGGTATCTGAAATCCATGTTCATCGATATCGCCCCAATAAATAATTTTTTATGCAGAAATCATATAACATTTTTTAAGTAGCTGATATTGAAGCCACCGCCGCTGTAAACAGCCATTGTTGAATTAATCAAGGGTAGCGTGAGAAAAATTATTTTATTCTCTGCAATCACTACATTTTTTGCAGGCAATTCCAAT
>NZ_JBNQGD010000041.1:0-565 GCF_050436765.1 Arachidicoccus sp.
TCCAGAATTATTGTATAAATCCGCCTGCGAATATTTCAGCTGGTGCGAACAAAATCCTCTTATCGAAATTGATTTCGTGGGCAAAGATGCTACTAAAGTGGAAAAGCCGAAAATGCGGCCTTTTACCTGGGAGGGTTTGGAATTATATCTCGGCATTCACAGGTTACGACATTATAGAAGCGATGAATCATATAAAGATTTTTGGCCAACCCTTGCGCGCATATATGATATAATCTATAATCAAAAATTCACAGGGGCCGCTGCTGGCTTCCTTAATCAAAATATTATCGCCCGGGATTTGGGACTGGCCGATAAGAAGGACGTGGAAAATTCTGGTGAAATGACAATAAAGTTTATCGAAGAAAAGACTTATGAAACTGTCCATAAAGCAGACCCGGGCGATTGACTTCCTCCAGGACAATAGCACCCAAGAAGTTCTTTATGGTGGTGCTGCTGGAGGTGGAAAAAGTGTTTTAGGCTGTTTTTGGATATTAAAAAGTTCATTGAAATATCCGGGTACCCGCTGGTTAATCGGACGGTCAGAATTGGTTAATCTGAAAAAGAC
>NZ_JBNQGD010000041.1:587-1239 GCF_050436765.1 Arachidicoccus sp.
GAAGTGTGTGTCATTCAAGGAATTTTTGCGAATGTTCACTATAAATTCAATGCTCAAAGTAACATTATAACTTTTGTCAATAAAAGCGAAATATTATTAGCTGACTTGTTTACTTATCCATCAGATCCCAACTTTGACGGATTAGGATCCCTGGAGATAACCGGTGCTTTTATTGATGAATGCAACCAGGTAAGCGAAAAAGCTAAGAATGTTGTTAAGTCAAGGATCCGGTACAAGTTGGATGAGTACAAGTTGATTCCGAAGATGCTTTTAACATGTAATCCGTCGAAAGGATGGGTATATTCCCAGTTCTATAAACCATTTCGGGAAGGAGAATTAAGAAAGGATAGAGAATTTATTCAATCGCTCGTTGATGATAATCCTTTTATTAGTCAGCACTATCGGAATAATCTATTAGGACTTGACAAAGCAAGTAAAGAACGGTTATTATTCGGCAACTGGGAATATGACGATGACCCGGCAACCTTAATCGAATATGACAAGATTATTGATCTGTTTTCAAATACACATGTAGAGAGCGGTAAAAAGTACATTACAGCAGATATAGCACGATTTGGCAATGATAATACAGTGATCGGAATATGGGCCGGCTGGAGATGCGAAAAGATAATAACGTTAGCTGGAAAGAGTG
>NZ_JBNQGD010000042.1:0-4270 GCF_050436765.1 Arachidicoccus sp.
CTTATTGGCGGTAGTGCTTATACAGGCGAAATAAAAAAAGGCATGTTTAGCGTCTTGAATTTCTTGCTCCCCGAAAACGAAAACGTATTATCTATGCACTGTTCTGCCAACGAAGGCGACAAGGGAGATGTAGCACTTTTCTTTGGCTTAAGTGGTACCGGTAAAACAACTTTAAGTGCCGATCCTCAACGGTCATTAATTGGCGACGACGAACATGGTTGGGCGCATAGATCTGTCTTCAATTTTGAGGGAGGCTGTTATGCAAAATGCGTTAACTTAACTGCTGAAAAAGAACCTCAGATTTTCAATGCAATTAAACCAGGGGCTTTACTGGAAAATGTTCGGTTTTTGCCCAATAGTAATGTGGTAAATTTCGAAGACGCAAGTGTTACCGAAAACACAAGGGCGGCTTATCCGATCCATTTTATGGAAAATGCAAAAAAGGTTTCTAATGGAGCAAGCCCTAAGAATATATTTTTTCTCACCTGTGATGCTTTTGGCGTTTTGCCTCCCGTTTCAAGGCTTACTAAACAGCAGGCAATGTATCATTTCATTAGTGGCTATACAGCCAAAGTTGCAGGAACAGAAGTAGGCGTCACCGAACCTCAGTCAGTCTTTTCCGCCTGTTTTGGCAATGTGTTTTTGCCTTTGCATCCTATTAAATATGCCGAACTTCTAGGCAAAAAACTGGAACAAAATCCTGATGTAAAAGTTTGGCTTATCAATACCGGATGGAGCGGCGGCGCCTTTGGTTCGGGTAAACGCATCAATTTAAAATACACAAGAGCTATGATTTCAGCAGCTATAAATGGCGATTTGGAAGATGTGGCGTACGTACCACACGATATTTTTGGTATCCTAAAACCACAAAGCTGTCCCAATGTGCCCGATGAAATATTAAACCCTCGCGGCGCCTGGAATAATAAAGAAGCTTATGATATGCAAGCGCATAGACTGGCAAAGCTTTTTATAGAAAATTTTAAAAAATATGAAGATAGGGCCTCCCCAGAAATACTTTCAGCGGCACCCAAACTCTAGTATTAGTCATAAATAAAAAAGGGATGAAAAATCATCCCCTTTTTATTTATTTGATAGGTTTATTTATCTGATAGGTTTTTCATTTCCTCGATGACAAGTAACACAAGTAATCATCTGAATGGTATCCGGTCTCGCCGAATTCTGCCAATTAAAGTAAGTGCTATTTATACCAATCGCCATTTTCATCATTTCTCTTGCAAAGCCCTTTTCTTTTTTCGCGTCGCTGGCGAAATCAAGTCTCGTTGAGTCCACATCGCTACGCGCATGACAGAAACCACATTTCACACCCAATGCCTTATTAAATCCGTGCATAATACCCATTAGGCTATCATGAGTAATATCCTGGGGAAGTACTTTAAAGTTATGTTTGGGTTGTGGAGTACTAAAAGACATGATAACCAAAACAAAAATAGCGCTTAATAACCCTAAAATGACTCCCTTGTTTTTATTTTTCTTGAACATGACAGAATTATTTTTGAATAGTAATAAAAAAGAGTGCCTCTTTTCAAAGGCACTACAAATATAATAGATCCTAATCAGTGAGCAGTCAAAAAGATAAAGATTTTTTTGACTGCTGCTTTACCACGATTTGGCTATCACTCTTTCATGAAAGTTAGCTGTCTTACTATTCACGCCACATGTATATGCGCAAATCCCCTACGAGGCTTTTCCTATACTGACGATGCAATACAAAAAGATAAAGCCTTTGATACCAAAAATTAAAGACTTTTAGGGGACACCAGAAATAAAAAGTATTTTTAAGCTTCACTTACCTCGTCATGAACTTCCTGACTAGAAGCCTTCGCTCGTTTTATCAGTTTTAAAACTTTATCTCTAATATCATCACTTAAGCCAGAAATCTCTGTTTTAAATACCTCTTGCAGATTGTTTAATTCGTCTAAAGACTTCCCAGTAAGTTTATTTAATTTATTTTTTAAGTCCTTTGCAGAATCTGCAATTTGTTGACGCGTTTCTTCACCAGATTGAGGGGCCAATACTAATCCCACTATCGCACCGGCTACAATACCAGAAATTGCTCCTACTAAAATTTGTTTCGCACTCATAAAATAGTTTTTAAAGATTAAAAATTGGATTCGTATTTGTAAAGTTCAACAACCTTGCCAAGAAATTGGAACCTTATGTTAATAAGAAATTAAAGGAATTCCTGCTCGGAAACCAACAATTAAAGCTTATCCTTCATCGTACAAAGTTTAGAATTCGTAATCTTAATTGATATATCTATATTCGCAATATCAAATTAAAATTAAATAGGATTTAATATGGCTAAGATATTGATTATTGACGATGAAAAGGCGATTAGAAAAACCCTAAATGAAATTCTAACCTTTGAAGGATACAAAGTGGAAGAAGCTTTAGATGGAGAAGAGGGCTGGAAACTTTTCTGCGAAAAAAACTTTGATGTGGTCTTATGTGATATCAAAATGCCTAAGATGGATGGAATGGAATTTCTGAGCAAAGCGACAGAATACAATCCTGACACTCCTATCATCATTATTAGTGGTCACGGAAATATTGAGGCAGCGGTGGATGCAGTAAAAAAAGGCGCTTTTGATTTCATTTCCAAACCGCCCGATTTAAACAGGATGCTCATCACTATCAGGAACGCAACCGATCGAAACTCGCTCATTAAAGAAACAAGAACGTTAAAAAATAAAGCAAATAAAGTGCCTGAAATGATTGGAACTTCGGAAGGCATTAACAAAATAAAGACGACCATAGACAAAGTGGCTGAAACGGATGCCCGCGTACTGGTAACAGGCGAAAACGGTGTAGGGAAAGAATTGGTCGCCAAATGGATTCATGCAAAAAGCAATAGAGCCCATAAACCGCTTATTGAGGTAAACTGCGCGGCCATTCCGCAGGAACTAATAGAAAGTGAATTATTTGGTCACGAAAAAGGCTCCTTTACTTCAGCCGTAAAACAGCATTTGGGTAAATTTGAGCAAGCCGACGGCGGTACTTTATTCTTAGATGAAGTCGGAGATATGAGCCTAAGTTCTCAGGCCAAAGTGTTGCGCGCATTACAAGAAGGAAAAATACAACGCGTTGGTGGAGAAAAAGAAATCAGCGTGGATGTCCGTGTAATTGCTGCGACAAACAAAGATTTATTAAAAGAGGTAGAAGAAAAAAATTTTAGACTGGATCTCTATCATAGACTAAGTGTGATATTGATACATACTCCCTCTCTTAATGAACGCAGAGAAGATATTCCCCTCTTGGTGGAAAAATTCCTGGAAGACATCGCCAAAGATTATGGGCAGCCTACTAAAAAAATTAATAAAGATGCATTAAAAGCATTACAAGAACACGACTGGCGTGGCAATATCCGCGAACTCAGAAATGTAGTAGAGCGTTTGATTATTCTTGCCGGTCCGGCCATTAAGTTAGAAGATATTCATAATTATGTCATCATCAAATAATCAAAGTATATTCTTAGGACCTTCAATCGATTATTTCTTAAGATAGATAAGATATAACCACCAATGAGCAAGAACCCAACAGTCATCATTGTCGCGGGACCGACAGCGTCGGGTAAAACATCTTTGGCAATTGAGTTGGCGAATTATTTTCATACGGAAATTCTTTCGGCAGATTCACGTCAATGTTTTCGCGAATTGAATATTGGGGTTGCCAAACCGACAGCGGAAGAGTTGGCTCATGTCACGCATTATTTCATTAACTCACACAGCATCCAAGAAGAAGTTAACGCGGGAATTTATGAAAAATATGCCCTTGCACATTTGGAACAAATTTTTTCCAAAAATAATGTTGCCATCGTTGTTGGGGGCACAGGCCTTTATATAAAAGCCCTTTGCGAGGGTATAGACGAAATGCCCGCCATTACCTCCTCTATAAGAAATGACGTGATGAGAAGCTACGAAGAAAATGGATTAACCTGGCTGCAAAATGAGATCGCACAAAAAGACCCGATTTTCTGGCAAAAAGCGGAGCAGCAAAACCCACAAAGACTAATGCGCGCCTTGGAATTTATTAATCAAACCGGGATTTCTATCACCTACTTCCGCAGCAATAAAAGAATTACCAGAAACTTCAATATTATAAAGATTGGTTTAGAGTGGCCAAGGAAGGAATTATACCAACGAATCAATACGCGCGTCGATATGATGATTGCCCAGGGATTGGAAAAAGAAGTGGGAGATCTACTAACCTATCGTTCGCTGAACGCACTGCAGACTGTAGGATATAGCGA
>NZ_JBNQGD010000043.1:0-16358 GCF_050436765.1 Arachidicoccus sp.
GATTTTACCGGATTATTATCGTCCCAATAGCCAATCATTGCAGCGTCGGTAATACCAAACTTATCCCACTCTTTCCATAACGGTCTCGGATCAGCTGTTTCGGACCATTTCAAACGATCCGTCATTCCGTATACCATACCGCGCCAAGGATTCCCGTCGTGTTCCAACATTTCGCCCATCAGGCCAAAAGGAATACCAGACATTTCGGTGAGATAATAATCTTTGGAGCTATTTTCGTAATCAAATTTTTCCCCAAACCACAAACGATTAATATAAGGGAAAAGCTCCATATATAACATCGCACTATTGATATATCCGTCTGCTTTATCATATTGACTAGCCGAGTGCAGGTCTATCAAACCGGCATGTCCATCCTGCTTTAAAGCCCGCTTGTTGCGTTTCATAATATCTCTGTCAAAAGCTACATCATCTAAATACACACCATCAATGCCGATATTTTTGGTCAACCAACCCATGCCTTCTACATAATAGTTATGCCAACGACTCATATCTCCATTGATGATAGCTGCATCTTTTACCTCAGGTGTAAACCAACCACTGATGTAAGTTGGGTCCAGATGCTCGCGCAGCCAAGAGTAACCCCCGCCTTTCCCTTTGGAATAGATTTCGTTTCCTAAGCTAAACAAAGCAGGCAACTCATAAGCGCGATTCGAAAGCTCACGTACCGTATTGTAAATTTTTACTTTCATTCCATCGCGATGTGCGCTATCAATATAAGCTTTCATCTCCTTTGTTTGAATAAAAGGATAATTGATATAGGCATTGATAGGGGTACCCTGATGAATATTTATTACTGAGACACCCCAGGATTTAGCCGTATCGGGATTCACATATTTGTGTAAATAACGATTGGCGAAATGTTCTTTCGTTTCTAACGGATGAAAGGGTGTTATCAATAAACGGAAATTATAAAACAAAGTATCACCCTTCTTCATGCTGCGGGGACCGGTATAATTATTGGCCAAAACAGATGATCCTTTTAGAAAAATATTAATACCGCCCTTGCCGTCATTCCCCCAAGAACTTGGCAACACCAAGGGTTTTTGCAGATAAAAATTAGTATTCAGCGGACGTGTATAATGCTGGTCACGCAACGAATATTGTAATCCTCCATTTACGTCCCCCACCCATGCACCATCTTGATTTTTATGCGCTACGTCCCATTTCCAAAGCACACTATCGGGGCGCTGCTGACCTATATTCCCCAAACCCATTGTGTATTTTGCAACAGCAGGTTCAAAAGGAATATGCATTTCCACATCCTTTAAATCTATATTTTGTAAAGCGATTACACGCACGGTATAGTTCACAAATCCGTCAAATTCCAAAGAACCAGCTACATTCATATCTAATTGTGCAGAAGTGTTATCAACCTCCCAGGCAATGGTACCGGGCGTCTGCGTCGTATATCTTATTGCGGAGGAAGTGAAGGCAATATTTTTCCCTGCTGTATTAAAAAAATGAAAGTGAATTGGTTCTTCCAATAAATTTTTGGGCGTTTGACCAATAGCTGTCATAGCTTGGGTAAAATAACTTTGTATCTGCGCAGGAAATCCTGTTTTAGCAATAGTTAATTTTCTACCCAAGAGTCCTATCTCATCGCCATTTCTCTCCAAAGGAATGTAAGGTTTAATGACAGTGTTTTTTTCATAGGCGGTTGAATTCAACCAAGTTAATCTCGTTTGCTTCCAAGGTTCATTTACACCGTGGTCCACTGCAACTTTATTCGCGACTTTTAAAGAGATTTTAATAGTCCGCGATGGCGCGTTATCAACTGTAATGGTGGCAGTACCAGTGTAATTTCCCGCTTTCGCATCATTGGGAATATCGACAGTACACCATAAGGCTTGTACTGTTTTGTTGGGTACGTTTACTGTAAAAGTCTCTGGAACACCGACCCAGTTTATGCCTTTGTTATTGATGCATTCCATCACATTTTTACTAATGGTTGCGCCACCCGCAGATGTTAAATCGGAAAAAATAACTTTTACATTTTTCAAATTTTCCTCTAAGGGATAAATTCCCAATTGATAGGCAAAATTCTCACCGCGCAGAGCCTCGTCTGAGAAAGCATTTTTCGCACCACTTGCTATCCATCTCTCTGGCAAATCTTTTGTCATTCGAATGCAATGCATTCTATCTTCAGGAAAAACCAAGTAGTCTTTACCGCCATTTTCTTCGATCAAAGCTTGCGTTTCCTTGGCAGTCGCAATTATCTCCATTGGATAGAAACTATTAAAAACATCTACAGACTGCAGCTCAGTTGCCACAGCGTCTACCGTCAAATGGTCTATTTTTGACAACCAATCTTCGCTCGGTGTTTCACTGGGCTTTTTATAAATCGTTTGGGGGTAATATGTGCCTTTTAAATGATAAGGCATGTAATACACATAATATTGACCAGCTCCCGAAGTAGGTTGAAAATAGATTGTTCCTTGTTCACGCGACACATCTTCAACTTTTACATTTTTTACAATGGTGTTGGTCTGTGCATCTATCACTACGATATCCTTAGCTTGCGGATTCTCATCTCTTCTGCGCCAAGGAATAATTACTTTGGCTACATCACCTTTTGATTTTACTACGACCACCACACGATGATTACCCAAACTATCTGGATTCCAACTATCGTGAGCGTTGGTGTATTTCAGTAGTCTGGTTTGTGCTGTAGCACATAAAGTAAAAAGGCTGAACAAGCCGGCTATCCAAAACTTTTGCATAAAGAGTAGGTATTTTGATAAGAGGGAAGATACACCTTTTCTTCTTTTCATAAAAGAGCAAACGTTTGCAACAATTCCTTGACCTCAAAACACAATTTCATTTACACGACAGCAAAAGCACTTGCGAATCAAAGGTAGCCTTTATCTTGATATTGTTGTCTTGCCATAATTCCAGGTGGGGCTCCCATTTTTACCTGCATAGTCATAATCCTCATTTCTGATATTTGTCTTAATACCTTCATTTGCTTCCCTCTATATTACGAGCCCAGAACTAAGTGTGGTCACCCTGCTGTTCTTGCTATTGTCCAGCAGAAGCTGGATCTTAAAAGTTGAAAGTACCCCACCAAAGCATAATTAAATGCGAGATCTTCTTAATTATAATGCCCAAGTATCAAAGACCTGGCTGTCTATCTTCTATTACCCGGGGGTTTTTCGCAGCCGGCCATCGTGCTTTCCATTATTGGTGGGATCTATCTAGCTCGACAGCACTGGATTATTAAATCCACGCACATCTTGTATCGAACCAAAAAGTGATCAAAAGAATGATTTTCCTGCCGATGCCAATAAGAGGTTGCCCTAAAAGTCTCACGACCATGCAAGTAACCGCAGACTCCCTTGCATGCGGTGGAACAGAAATTACGATGGGTCACAGCATGTATCTAATCATGATTGGAAGTTAGTATTAAAAATATTCATTGCTTCATTAATAGAAACTTCATAAAGCATTAAAAATTACATAAATACAGATAAAAACAGTTCATTTTTACTGAAACATGTGTCTACTACTTAAAACTTGCCGCTTATCATTCATCCCTTAGCACAATTAATTTATATTTGCAGCCTAATTTCAAAATAGATGTTTAACAAAAGAACGAAAATTAAAGACTTGCTTTCAGGTGAGAAAACCGGACAGGAAGTGACAGTAATGGGTTGGGTGCGCACTTTTCGCAACAATCAATTTATAGCTATAAATGATGGAAGTACTAACAATAATATTCAAATTGTAATAGAGCTCGGATTGATTGATGATGCTACTTCAAAACGCATTACCACTGGTGCTTCACTAAAAGTATCTGGAAAATTGATTGAGTCTTTAGGTAAAGGCCAAAAGGTAGAAATCAAAGCAACATCGTTAGAAATTTTGGGTGATAGTGATGCGGAAAAATACCCTTTGCAACCTAAGAAACATAGCTTAGAGTTTTTGCGAGAGAAGGCTCATCTACGTTTTCGCACCAATACCTTTGGAGCGATATTTCGCATACGTCACGCACTCGCATTTGCTGTCCATCAATTTTTCAATGATCGTGGTTTTGTGTATTTACACACACCCATATTGACCGCCAGTGATGCTGAAGGTGCAGGTGAAATGTTTCAGGTGACGACTTTGCCGTTGAACAATGCACCGACAAAAGCCGATGGCACCATAGATTTTTCACAAGACTTCTTTGGCAAAGCCACCAACCTCACTGTGTCGGGGCAATTGGAAGGCGAATTAGGTGCGATGGCGTTCAGCGATATCTATACGTTCGGCCCTACTTTTCGGGCAGAAAATTCCAACACCGCAAGACATCTTGCCGAATTCTGGATGATAGAACCTGAAATGGCCTTTTACGATCTGGAAGACAATAGAAACTTAGCAGAAGAATTTATCAAATATCTGATTGGCTATGCAATGAAGCATAACATGGAAGATTTGGAATTTTTAGACACGCGTTTAAAAGAAGAAGAGAATTCTTTACCGCAAGATAAACGCAGCGAAATGAATCTGATAGAAAAACTAGAGTTTGTTTTGAACAATAGTTTTGAGCATATTACTTATACTGAAGCAATTGACATTTTATTAGCATCACCTGCCTATAAAAAGAAGAAATTTAAATACGATGTACAATGGGGTATCGATTTGCAAAGTGAACATGAGCGCTATTTAGTAGAAAAACATTTTAAAAAACCGGTAATTGTTACCGATTATCCCAAAGACATCAAGGCTTTTTACATGCGTCAAAATGATGATGGCAAAACTGTTGCTGCAATGGATATTTTAGCGCCGGGCATCGGTGAGATCGTCGGCGGTTCACAAAGAGAAGAGCGCTTAGACAAACTGGAAAACCGCATGAAAGAAATGGATATTCCTAGCGAAGAAATGAGTTGGTATTTAGATACACGCCGCTTCGGAACTGTGCCACACGCGGGTTTCGGATTGGGATTTGAACGTATGGTTTTATTTGTAACCGGAATGACCAATATCCGTGACGTAATTCCTTTCGCCAGAACACCGAAAAATTGTGAATTTTAAATGAAAGAATAACGATAAAAACAAAGCGCGTAACGACTTTTTTCGTTGCGCCTTTTTTATTAGGCATTCCTGTAAAACAATTCAATATATGAGGACGAAGATGGGATACTGGCCCCAAAAGAAAAAAAGGTTTATTATTTTTGCCTCCTTGTGATTTTAAGAAATCGATAGCTTAAAAAACAAGCAGAAAATGTAAGTCCCAGAATAAAGCCCAACCATATCCCCGCAGCGCCGAAATTCATTTTAACCGCCATAAAATAACCAACAGGAAGGCCCACTACCCAGTATGCAATAGCAATTAAATAGGTAGGGATCTTTACATCTTTTATTCCGCGAAGTAAGCCTGCACTTACCGCCTGCGTGCTATCGGAAATTTGAAATATAGCAGCAAATAAAAGTAAATAACTCGCCAGCTCCGCCACCTCTTTATTTTTATTAAAGAGCAATGGCAGTCCATTACGAAATATAACAAAGCTAATTGCACAACAAAGCCCGTAAGTCAGCGCCATGAGTAACGTCCCTTTCCCAATTATTCGAATCTTAGACCAATTTTTTGTACCAAAAGCATTGCTGGCACGAATAGACCCACCTTGCGCTAAACCCATAGAAACCATAAAAGTAAAGGAGGCACAAATTAATGCAATTTGATGGGCGGCAAGTGCAACAGAACTAATCGTTCCGATGAGAATCCCGGAAATGGCAAAGGCTCCCGCTTCCATTCCAATTTGCAAACTACTAGGCACACCGATATGCAGCAGCCGTTTAATTGTCCGCCATTTTATTTGCCATTGATTTTTTCTAACAGCAATGTATTTTCGAAAGGTCCTATGACTTAAAATAATGAGACCTAAAAGCAAGAAAATTAGGGTTCGCGTAATTAGCGTTCCCCATCCGGCTCCAATCAGTTCTAATCTAGGTGCACCCAAATTACCAAAAATTAAAATCCAGTTAATGAACGCATTTAGAGGTAATGACAAAAGTGACAAAATCATAGCAGTCCGCGTAAATTCTAAACCATCCGTGAACTGTTTTAAAGCCATAAACAAAATCATAGGAATAATAGACCAGCCCATTAATCGAAGAAAAGGCGCCGCAAGTCTCGCGACTTCGGGGTCCTGGTCCAAATGAAAAATAATGTTTTTACCCAGCTCTAATCCTCCAGAAATAAGTAGCGCAGCTATTGCACAAAGCCAGAACCCATTATAAAAAAAATGAGAAACGAGCTGGCCATCTTTACGGCCGTGTGCCATGGAAACCATTTGTGAAACGGCAAACGTAATACCAATACCAAAGACAAAAGGAATATTAATTACACTCATCACCAATGCCGCAGCTGCCAGTTGCTTATAATTGACAGAGCCTATCATGGCCGTATCTATTATATGCAGAGATATCTGCGCTAATTCCCCAAGTATGATGGGTAGCGAAAGTTTTAATGTTTTCTTAGATTCCAATAGCAGCATATCGATTTCATCTTTTTAAATGAACGGCGTCAAAAATAGACGGATTAATTTGAAAATAAAAAGAATTTTTAATGCTATGTTCTTTAAAACCAAAAGCCGCATGACAATGTCAATACGGCTTTTAAGAAATTCTCGGTTGGGGTCTTCTCCAATCGATAAAAACTTATTAATTGAGATAATCAGATCACCTGTTGCTCAGATCCCTGCAGCTGTTCCCATAATTGCGCGTAAGTGAAGCAGTCATCGAACAATCTCAATAAGGCTATGCCATTTTATCCACCACTTGTTGTGTTACGCCGGTTGAACTGTAACCACCATCATGAAATAGATTCTGCATAGTTACGTATTTTGTAAGATCACTGAAAATAGTAACGCAATAATCTGCGAAAGCATCTGCGGTCGCATTCCCAAGGGGACTCATCGCTTCAGCAAAATTCATAAACCCATCAAAGCCTTTTACACCACTACCTGCTGTCGTGCGTGTAGGGGATTGAGAAATAGTGTTTACACGCACTTTATTTTTAATGCCATAATGATAGCCAAAACTACGGGCGATGCTCTCCAGCAAAGATTTTGCATCTGCCATTTCATTATAATCAGGGAAAACTTTTTGAGCCGCAATATAAGTAAGCGCCACTACGCTTGCCCATTCATTTAAGGCGTCTTTTTCGAAAGCCACTTGTAATACTTTATGAAAACTTACCGCAGAAATATCTAAGGTCTTCATCTCAAATTCATGGTTCAAAGCCGTATAAGGATTGCCTTTACGAATATTTACACTCATTCCTACGCTGTGCAAGATAAAATCTATTTTGCCTCCAAAATGTTCCATCGTTTTATCGAACAAATTGTTCAAATCTTCCATATTTGTCACATCCGCACCGATAACAGGGGCATTTGTGGCTTCAGCGAGTTTGTTGATCTCGCCCATGCGCAGAGCGATAGGTGCATTACTCAAAACAAGTTCAGCGCCTTCTTCGTAGCATTTCAAAGCCGTTTTCCAGGCAAGCGATTGATCGTTTAACGCGCCAAATATGATTCCTTTTTTTCCTTTTAATAAGTTATACGACATGGGTTTTATTTTTATTAAAAATAATATACGGCAAAGAAAAGGAATTTTTACGGCTTATATTATTAATATAAAAATTATTTAGCCCCTCGCATAATTCATAAAGGATCAAAGAATGTTATTTGATACATTGTATTGGCGTATCCAAAGGCTATTAACGCCAATAAACTTTCCCCCATTTCGTATTCTTAATTTCAATTTTCACGAAAAATTGGTATGCAATAACACTTATTTCATTTCCTGTAAATCTTTTGAATCAATGGCATATTCACGGCGAACGATATTGCCTTTGCTGTTTTTTGTTTCCTGCCAAAACTGATTGTTGTAATAATTTTTGATATCTTTTGTGCAATCGAAAACCGCGTTAGATCCTCGCAAAAGCGGGAAGCCGCAAGCAGTATCTATTTTTTCTTTATTACCCCCAATCATTTTGATAACTCCCGGTATAGCCGGCTGTTCAAAAACCAGCGGGCAGTTATTTGTACACACAAAATAAGTAATAGAATAAGTAGAATCTGGTAATATCCTGATTGAGTCTCTCGAGAAACTCAGTGTGTCTTTACCGTCTTGCCTATAGGTCTTTCCACCGTACACAAGGATTACCGCTTCATTGAGTGTATTGTGAACTGCTGTTGTAAAAGTATACCCGCCTTGCTTTTCGTTGTCCTTTTTACAACCCGGAAGAGAAAGAAAGATCACCATACCTAAACCAAGAACGAATAATATAGAAAGGTTTTTCTTTTGCATAATAAACTTTTTGGGGAAACGAGTTTAACGAACAAAATGCAACAGCTCAAAAAAAAATGCACTAATTTGCGCCTGAATAAAGCATCACGGGGCGCTGAGATTTTCCAGCTGAGAAGTTTACCCGTTTTACCTGAACAGGATAATGCCTGCGTAGGAATGATGAGTTAAGCAAAATGCATAAAGTCTCAAACGGAGTGCTGAAGGCTTAATACTACTAACAATTCCACCCGCATTTTCCACAAAATTGAACAATGGACTTTTTTACTGTGATCGAATTAGCATCGGTAATCTTCGGATTGCTCTACGTCATCTTGATGATGCGACAAAATATTTGGTGTTGGATATGCGGTATTCTTTCCAGCGGATTATATATTTTTTCATGTTTTCATGCAAAAATTTATTTAGAAGCCGGGTTGAACTTTTATTATGTAGTCATAGGTTTTTACGGATGGTTCCTTTGGTTAAAAAGAAAAAACAATGACGACGACGAGGAAAGACATCTGCAAGTAACCGAATGGCGGGCGTCTGCACACATCATCAACATTGCTATCTGTATTTTCCTTACTTTGTTTTTAGGTAAAATAATGCAACTGCATACCGATTCACCAAGGCCATATTTTGATGCGGCCATTACCGTTTTCGGGTTTAGTGCGACCATTTTGGAAGCTCGCAAAATATTATCTGCTTGGATTTATTGGTTCATCATCAACGGTGCTTCTATCTTATTAATGATTGACAGACGCATGCCTTTTTATGCGATTCTCTCCGCAGTAACAACCTTACTTTGTATAAGAGGATATTTAGATTGGAAGAAAAGCAAAGAGACATTTGAAAAAGCTTTCACTTAATAATTTTATTTGAATTCAAACTCGTTGCGACACTATAGGTGGGGTCTTCTAAAATATTTACATCTATCACATCTTCCGCATTTTTTAATAGCAGCTTGCAATCCCTACTCAAATGTTTCAAATGTAATTTCTTCCCCGCATTTTTATAGCGTTCTGTCAATTTGTTTAAAGTATCAATACCAGACATATCTGCGACCCGACTTTCCTTAAAATCAATAATGACTTCATTGGGATCACCCGCTACATCAAACTTTTCGAGAAAGGCCGTTGTAGAAGCAAAAAATAATGGGCCGTACATCTCATAATGTTTGGTGCCGTTTTCATCCACATATTTTCTAGCTCGGATTCGCTTAGCACTTTCCCATGCAAAAACCAATGCCGAAATGATCACACCAATCAAAACGGCCAAAGCGAGGTTTTTCAAAAATATAGTTATCACGGCAACTAATATCCCAATAAACACATCCGAGCTGGGCATCTTGTTGATAATTCTAAAACTTATCCATTCAAAAGTTCCAAAAGCAACCATGATCATCACACCTGTTAAAGCTGCCATTGGTAAGCGTCCTATTACCGGTGCACCGACTAAAATAATTACCAAAATTGTAAGTGCCGCGACAATTCCCGACAGTCTGGCTCTAGAGCCGGCCGAAAGGTTTACTAAAGTTTGGGCAATCATCGGACACCCACCCATTCCATTGAAAAATCCATTTAATAGATTTGCAGCACCTTGCGCTATACATTCTTTATTGGCGTTACCTTTGTTCCCTGTAATTTCATCGACTAAATTTAATGTCAACAAACCTTCCGTTAATCCAACACAAGACATTATTAATCCGTAAGGGAACACAACCCATAATGTATTTAAAGTGAAGGGCACTACAGGAATATGAAAAGGTGGAAAATTACCACTTACCGATGCAATATCTTTTACCATTTTAGTATCAATACGAAAAAAGTAAACGAGGGCAAACACCACTATGATGGCTGCTAATGCAGGCGGAACAATTTTAGTAAATTTCGGCAATAAAACCATAATAGCGATCGACAAAATCACCAACCCAACCATTGTATATAAATGTGCTCCACTCATCCAAGTAGCCGCTGGACCTTCGCCAATTTTAAACTGATGCATTTGGGCTAAAAAAATCACAACTGCCAAGCCATTTACAAAGCCATACATTACAGATTGCGGAACCAACCGAATAAATTTCCCCAACTTAAACACACCAATAATTATTTGCAAAATACCCGCAATTGCTACTGCTGCAAAAACGTATTCCAGCCCATGCAGCTTCATCAAAGCGATCAGCACAATTACAGTCGATCCGGCCCCGCCCGAAACCAGTCCCCGCCGCCCACCAAAAATAGCCGTAACCAGCCCCATAATAAAGGCAGCATACAAACCCGTTAACGGCGGAAATCCGGCCAAGATAGCAAATGACAAAGATTCTGGAATCATTGTCATAGCTACGGTAAAACCCGCAAGAACTTCTGTTCGATATTTTATTTTTTGATTAAAGTCAAAGAGATTTGGCAATAATTTCATTCATAATAGGGCTTGGTAAAGCCGCGAAAGTAAGTCTCTTTTGAAGAATTACAGGCATTACAAGATTAATTTTTAGTCAAACTCTTTCTAAGAATGGCGGTAATTCCTGGTATTTACTGTAGCCTTCAACTCATTGAGAATGGTATATAATCCGAAGTTGGTTCTATTGATATAAATAAAATGCTTCACCCCCCGCGGTTGTTTAAATTCAGGCATTTTTGTGATTTTTTCACCCCAAGTATATAAATCTTCAAAAAAATCGTTGCCACTAAAATCAAAAGTCTCACTTGCATAAGGCAATGAAAATAAGGCAATCATTTCTTTATAAGCATTATAATAAAACGCTTCCTGCTTCTTATTATCACTGCTTAAGATCAATTCCAATTGTTTAAAGGCCTTAATTGTTGCTTCTTTATTTTGCATAAACCCCGGTTGAACAAGCGCAAAAAATGGTTCGTAAAAATCGTCAGGGATCTCTTTTATACACCCAAAATCAATGACCGCCAATTTTTCCCCTTCGATAATCAAAAAGTTTCCAGGATGCGGATCTGCATGAACTTTACGTAGGACGTGTTGTTGAAAATGATAAAAATCCCAAAGAGCTTGACCAATTTTATTTCTCAATCTCTGCGAAGGGTTTGTTTGCAAAAATTCTTTTAAATGCAATCCCTCCATCCAATCCATTGTGATAATTTTGTCGCTGGAATACGCAGGATAGTATTGCGGAAAAACTATATTATTCAGATTCTTGCAAGCAGTGGAAATTTCGATAGACCTTTTCACTTCTAGTTTATAATCTATCTCTTCGAGTAACCTTTCCTCCACTTCCTTGATATAAATATTCAAGTCCTTTTCATTCATTCCCAAAATGCGAAATGCAAAAGGCTTGACCAATTTTAAATCGGAAGAAATACTATCACCAACACCAGGATATTGAATTTTTATCGCTAATCTCTTACCGTTTAAAGTCGCCTGATGTACTTGCCCAATCGAAGCCGCATTTGTAGCATTTAAATTGAAAGAATCAAATAAATCCTGGGGGGTCTTACCAAAACTTTTTGTAAAAGTCCGCACAATTAATGGGCCGGAAAGTGGTGGCGCATTGTATTGAGATTGAGAGAACTTGTCAATGTAGGCAGTAGGCATTATGTTTTTGTCCATGCTCAGCATTTGTGCAATTTTTAAGGCTGAACCTTTCAATTGGCTTAACGACGCATAGATGTCCGTAGCATTATCTTCATTTAATTGGTCTTTATTCAAGCTGGGGTTAAACAATTTCTTTGAATAATGCTTGATGTAATTTCCGCCAATCTGTACGCCCGTTTTTATAAATTTAGCCGAACGTTCTACTTTAGATGAGGGCATCGATTCTTGTACTTTCATAAATTTATATCCCCATTTTTTCGTGCAGTTTGCCGTTTCGGATGATAAACTTTCCATACTCAAAAAGGTTATCAATTGGCGAACGTTGAAATAAATCGAAAGAAAGGTTGATACCCTTCTCAATAGCTTCATCTGTTTTTTCAAAATCCTTGCTTTGATCGTCTACCCAAAAATTTAGAATAAAAACGAACTGGATACCAAGGCCATCTTTATATCTCTTACTCAAAAATTTCCTATCAGCCAGTTCACCCGAATCCAGCCCTTGTTTAATTACATTGTCAGCAAAATTCTGAAAATCTTCTTTTGCCCGGTGCAATACTTCCGGTGTGGAGAATCTTATAGTCGCCTTTTTCAAAGTGTAAACAACAAAACTTCGCTTACTCTTCAACAGTTCAATATAGCCATAAAAGAAAGAAAGTATTTTCTCACGGGAGCTATATTGGGACCAAACTTCTTGTCTCTGTATTTCAGCAATCGCTTTTCCCGTCAAATCTTCCCAAATAGATTTCTCAATGGCTATAAAGGAGGCGTAAAAGTCATAAAACGTAACTTCTGAAATTTTTAATGCTTTTGCAAAAAGATATACCGACTTTGGCGGTTCATTGTTTGTTAAAACATAATCAATATAAGCTTCTCGAATCTGATGAGCGTCAATGCCAGTTTTTTTTGCTGCTTTTGCCATAATAGAAGTTTTATAAACGTAAATTATTTCCGTCAAAAGTTTTAACGAGTATTATAATTTTCACTACTGATAAAGGTACATCATATAAGCCTTCAAAGCTGACCAAATCAATTGTATGTGTCGATATTTTAACAGAAGAAACAAAAGAAAAACGCGCAGATATTATTTTTGACTCGTTTTCTTTCCATGTCGTAAGGGAGCAGTGACAGCATTTTCGCCGCAAAATTTGTGTAATTTCCCCATAAAAATTAGAAATGTAAAGACGTGACTGCGCTATATGTCTGGCATGACACCCGCTTTACTAAAAAACAAGCGAAAATTCAATTTACCCATTTATTTATGATAAGGATACTCACTAATCCAATGAAAACCCCGGTTATTTAATAAGAAATCCTTTTTCCCTTTTCTGGTAAGAATTATCATTACAGGCACATTTCTAATTTCTCCATTTAATTTTAAGGTATCTCTATTAATAGTGTAAGAAAATTGGGCAAAAACATCATTTTCATCTATTGGTTTTATGACAATAGTTTTTCTTGATGAGTCTATTTCTGATTTATATCTTGTTGATTTTTCATCTTCGAAAATAATTCCTAAATAACCCTTATAATTAATATACATGTTCTTCCACTTGCGATAGTCACTTTTGTCAAAAAGTATACTGTCCTTATTTCCCCAAGCCATTGCACGGGTCGTATAAAGACCCTCAAGAGGAGGCACAGTTTTCTGTAAGGTTGGCAACATCGAAGAGATACAGCTGTGAAATAGGTAGATTACAAGTACTACTTTCATTAAGCCAATCAAAAATTCCATCCTCTTATTTTTAACCCTCAGCTTTTTATAGTTAAGCGTCTCACTTTTGTGTAAGATAAAAAAGTTAAAAAGGATCTTCCAGTCATAACTCAGAATAAAAATGCATAATAAAAGCAGGTGCGAAGAAAATATTTTGACAGGTACATCATAGGTGAAATTAAGAATCACTATCATTAAGATGGCCGTCATTGAAAATAATGCTCCAAAGGTCTTTGTCCTCCTAAAGAGTAAAAGCGTCCCTCCGATTACCTCAATTAATCCCGTAATAAAAGTATAAGGTCTTGACGCGCCCATAAATGTCCAAAGTATTCCCATAGGTGACATATTACCGACCCGCTCCAACAATGCGTGATAGCCGTTGGAAGGAAATTGCCCATTAAATACTTTAGCAAAACCATATGTCAACAAAGAAAATGCAACAAAATAGCGCGCAATCACAATTACAAAAAGATATAATTGTCGATAACTTTTGCGCTTATAATCCAATAACAATATAATAATTCCCAGCAGCAAAGCCACTAGTAAGTTTACCAGTATCAAGACATAATCAAAAGTTGTATCACCACTCCCCGTAGCGCCAATTCTTTGTAATTTTGGCAGGTGTAAAAATGACTTGCCAAACCAAGGAATTAATCTCTGGTAACAGGGAACAAAAAGGTTCTGATAGGGTATTTGATAGTGAAACTGAGAAGTAAATATAAATATCAATACATAACACACTATCCACAGGCTAAAAAATCTTGTTAAGAAAGAATTTTGTTTTTCCATCATGGTATGTTATTTATACGGAGAAAAATTATCCTTCCATCATTTCCTTCGCGCTCTGTAGCGCCGCTGCCGAAGGCTTCTCCCCGCCTAACATCTGGGCGATTGTGTGCATTCGCTTTACTTCGTCTAAAACACGAATATTGGTTTTTATTTTATCCCCAACTTCTTCCTTATACACATAAAAATGAGTGTGCGCTTTGGCCGCAATTTGCGGTTGATGTGTAATGGCAATTATCTGTATATTAGCCGATAAAGCCTTCATAATAATACCTACTTGTTTGGCGGCCTCCCCGGAAATTCCGCTATCAATTTCATCAAAAATCAAAGTTGGCAGTTCTATATTTTCAGCCACTAAGGATTTTATGCAAAGCATTAACCGGCTAAGCTCCCCACCACTAGCGACTTTTCTAATGGGTTCAAAACGATTGCTTTTGTTGGCATCGAACAAAAATTCTATTTGATTGATCCCATAAAAATTAAGTTCCTTTTCGGTGAAAATATTCACCTGCAGCCTCGCATTAGGCATGCCCACCTGCGTTAATTTGTCGGTAACAGAATTTTGGATTTTCTGCTTTTGTTGCTGGCGCGACGCATCTATTTTCTTAGCTATCTCAAAAGCTTGGCTAAGCAAATCGTTGACTTGTTTCCCCAATGACTCAATTTGTTCATCAATATTTAGACTTGCTTCTAATTTTGTAGCTAGCTCCTTTTTCAATTGAATTAATTCATTGGTTGTACTTATACCATGTTTCTTCAACAATTTATAACCCATATCTATCCTGTCGTTGATCACTTGCATCCGCTGCTCATCAAAACCAAACTCATTGTTTAAGCCTTCTATATCTTGAGCGATGTCCTGCAGTTCTATTTGCGTACTTTTTAAGCGTCCAACGATTTCCGCAATTTGTTGATGAAATTTCTGGAACGAATCCAACTTTGCAATAACCTGCTTTATCGCTTGCAAAACAGGCTCTTCACTATCTTGCAGAGCAAAAGAGGCTTGCGTTAGTGCCAATTTTATTTCCTCCGAATTCGATAATAATTGCAACTCCTCATCTAAGTCTTCCAGTTCATTCTCTTTAAAATTCTGCTCTGAAAGTTCATCATACTGGTACTGGAAAAAATCTGCTTCTTTATTAAATTCTATCTTTTTACTTTGTAGTTTTTGCAAATTATCTTTTGCAGAAAGCCATTGTTTGTAAATACTTTGATAAGACGAAAGCAAATGCTCATTCCCTGCCAACGCATCTACCACCTTTCTTTGAAAGTCGCTATCGCCAAGCTGCAAAGTATCAAACTGTTGGTGCAAATCGACCAACAACGAGGCCAATTCACGCAGCTGTTGCAAGGTCACTGGTGTATCATTTACAAAAGCACGAGATTTCCCATTTGCTGCAATTTCCCGACGAACGATTAATTCGCCTTCATTATCCAAATCATTATTCAACAAAAAATCAATAGCTGATGCATTTTTTTTCAAAGAAAAAACCGCCTCAACAACACATTTCTTATCGCTGTATTTTAGGGTGGAAGTGTCGGCACGAGCCCCAAGGATCAAACCCAACGCCCCCATTAAAATACTTTTACCGGCACCTGTCTCACCAGTGATGATATTAAGCCCCTTTTGAAAGGCAACGTCTACTTCGTCGATAATCGCATAATTAATAATGTGCAGTTGTGTAATCACTTTTGTCCTTTTGTCTGCTGCGAATTTATAACAAAAAGCAAGAAAGAAAATAGCCTTACGCAATTAAAAGTTTTTAAACATAAATTATCTTTTAGCACCAAAGCCCATTATTGATTTATTGATGCGAACCATTTAATTATCTTGTACCTGAAAAATAATTCGCTGCGTTTGCCTAAATGCCACATATCTTCCATTTTGAATGGCCGGCGTCCATTTGGGGCCTTGCTCAATCACTCTTATGGCTTCAGCCGCAATACCAAAATCCGGGGTAGGACCCATCAAGGCCCTTACTTCTGAGATGGCTCCATTTGCGCT
>NZ_JBNQGD010000044.1:0-2812 GCF_050436765.1 Arachidicoccus sp.
AGCAAGTACTTTATCCTGAGAAGTTCTAGGAATATCTTCAAATACACCATCATGCGAAGTGGTTATTAATGGTACATCACCCCAAATCCGTGAAATATAAAAATACACGTAAGCCCTGATAGCTCTAGCCTGGGCAATATCTACCTTATTATTCAACTCAGTATACCGTTCGTCTTGTAAAGCCTCCGGCGAACGTTCTATAAATAAATTACAGGCATTGATGACAGCGTAAAACCTACGCCAGTCTAATATGTCCTGTATTACAGGGTATGTTACATTCAGTTTACCACTGATAATAGCACTCAAATCTTGCCGCGATACGGCCGTAAAATCGCCGTTTCTCAGATCGCCGAATAACCAGTAAGTATTTTGTTCTGCCATAGCAGCCCTCAACAAACCATATAAACCGGTTAACGCACTACCTACATCGTCATAGGAATCCCAGCCGTCAGCTTCTGACGCCAAATGGGTGGATTTTACATTAAGTTGCTTATTGCAGCCCGGCAGTATGGTAAAAATGCAAGCAAGCAATACAGCAATACAGGCCAGCCTGCGGGTCTGCTTAAAGATGCTATTTTCTAAAAAGCGTATCATCATTTTATTCTTGATATTAAAATTTACTCGTGTTAATTATAAAAAACGGATTAAAGGTTTAACTTAATCCCAATAGTATAGCACTTAGGAATAGTCATACCATAACCATTATATACACCATTATATAAGCTTAGCTCAGGATCTCCGTTTTTGAACGGCGTAATGGTAAACAGATTGGTGGCCGACACATAAATCTGCGAACTTTTAAAACCGGCCCGTTTAAGAGCCCCAATTTTCGAAATATCATACCCAATCGACAAGTTTCTAAGCTTCAAAAACGAGGCATTCTGTAAAAATAGGTCCTGATCCACACGATAAGGATCCACACTACTCCACGGATTATACATAGGATAATCGGACGGGTCGAATGGCTTCTGCCAAAAAGTGATTTCTTTTACAGAATTGATATCATTATTTGCTTCACTATTGATAAAATCGAAGCGGGAAGACGCCAACTGATTCAACACCTGACGACCCAAGGCATAATAGAATTGAAATTCCAGACTAAGTCCCTTATAGGAAAGACTACTACCGAATCCGCCGCTTACGGTAGGCATATAATGACCTTTAAGTACCTTATCCTTATCATTGATTACACCATCATTATTTTCATCATTCCATTTCGCATCTCCGGCAGAGAAATCAATTCCGTTAAAGTTGAGTAGTTTACCGGTTGTAGCGCCCACAGGTATATCAGAAGTGGAATTATATACTCCTTCATTCTCATATAGCCAATAACTATCCACGGAATGTCCCACCTCCAATTTATTACTTCCAATGACAACTTCATGGGCACCACCAGGTAATGCCTTCAAAACATTTTTATTCTGGTTAACATTTGCATTCAAGGACCAATTCAAACCTTGCTCACTTCTCAGTATTTGCACAGAAAGGGTAGCATCAAACCCCTTATTGTTTACCCACATACCACTTTCATACATACTGGTATAACCTGATGATGCGAATGCTGGCATTGCAAGCAATTGATTCTTGTCATCATTATTATAATAATCTACCGAGATCAAAACCCTGTTATCCCACCATCCGGTATTCAGACCGATGTCCAACTTATTGCTGTAAGCCCAAGGCACATCATAGCCAACCCATCCGGTAGTATATGGACGTGAGAGGCCAGCCATCCCCCGGTAGGAACCCATATTAGTTTCAGAAGACCAACCAAGATCTACAACATATTGAGGCCCTGCGGCAAAGCGATCATCATCCAGTAATTTACCAAACTTCCCGTACGAAGCATTTAGCGACAAGGTGCTAAAAGCATTAAAATTGCTTAATATCTGCTTTTTAAAATCATAGCTAGCACTAAAAACCGAAGAGGGCAACCACCTGTTACTGGCAGGATAAGCGGAAGAACCATCATTACGAACCAATGCTGAAAGCTTAAGGGCATTATTCATCGCTGAATAGCCTATTTTTCCATATACCGATGATAAAACAAATCCTTCTTTATCGGTGAAACGGAACATATAAGGAGAAATGCCACTATAAGGAGAAATACCCTGAGCGATTTTACTCAAATCAATCGAGAAGATTTTAATGTAGTCATTTGGCGTATTATAGCCATATATATAATCATACTTATACCTGTCTTTGGTAATAGACTGTCCTGCTTCAAACACAAATTTACTTTTACTGCTCAGATTCAATGTGTAAGAGGCAGAATTGTCTACCAGAAAACGCTGATTATAGCCAAAATAATTAGATAGATAATTATTATTTTCCATTAATGTGGAAGGCCAAAACACATCCCGGATTCCTTCATTATAATCAAAGGCAACGCGCGTACTCAATTGTAAGTTCCTGAAATTGGCGGCTGCGGAAACATAGCCTTGAACAGCATTACTTTTGTTGTCGTCTATTGTGCCATCGAAATATTTCAGATACACCTCACCGTAACCATCTTTATTGGGCGGCAAAGGGTTAGATAGATCGGGAATATAACCTGTTTCGGCTAATCGGTCACGAACATTTTTGTTCCGCTGACGCTGCAATCTGTTGCCTTTAATCATTGCAGAAACAGTAAACCATTTCAACGGCGCCATATTTATAAAGAAGCTAAGACCATAACGATCAAGGCCTGTCCCATCTGCCACACCGGCGGAACGGTAATTCAAAACCAAAAAGCCGAAATATCCTCACTGAGAGACGAAGCTACAACAAAAAACAAAAGCGAAAAGAGATAAAATATAAAAATACACAA
>NZ_JBNQGD010000045.1:0-15945 GCF_050436765.1 Arachidicoccus sp.
ATCGATGCTCGAAATCTACAAATCCGAATCGGATTTGAGTCGAAGGGCGGTTACTTATTATCTGAAAGAATTATCCTTCAGAGAGTTTATTATGTTTGAAACTAAAAAAGTGTTTCAACCCTATTCGCTTACCGAAATTCTGGGAAATCATAACATCTTTGCCACCAAGCTTTTAAATGAAATAAAACCATTGCCTCTGTTTGAAAAATACTTGAAAATCGGCGTATATCCGTATTACAAAGAAAATGAAAGTCTATACATTCAGAAGTTGCAAAATACGATTAACCTTATCATTGAGGTGGACATCAATGCAGTGGAGCACCTGCAATATGACATTTTGGTGAAACTGAAGAAACTGCTCGTCACTGTGGCTTCGAGTGCACCTTTCACACCTAATATTACGAAACTAAGCGAAAAAGTGGGTGTGTCCCGCAATATGCTAGTACACAGTATAAAAATTCTGGAACGAGCTGGATTGGTCAATGAATTGTACAAAGATGTTTCGGGCACTGGTATACTGACCAAACCTGAAAAACTATATTTGAACAACAGCAACCTGATGTATGCTTTGGCAAAAGAGAACATCAATACCGGTAATGTACGGGAAACCTTTTTTCTGAACCAATTCAACGGTCTACACGAAATCAATCTTTCAAAAACCGCTGATTTTATAGTGGATAAAACCCACACTTTTGAAATCGGAGGTAAAAACAAAAATCAAAAGCAGATTACCGACACAAAAAATGCCTACGTTGCAAAAGACGCCATAGAGGTAGGCTTTGGCAATATTATTCCGGTTTGGTTGTTTGGATTTATGTACTAAACAAACATATTTAGTAGCAGATACTTATTCTGTTCTGCCGCTCAATTACCTTCTTACTTTCTGATTTTTTCTGGTGGACTTAAAATAAGATGTAGCAGCAAAGCTGGATATTGATTGTTTATTGTGCGCAATAATATCCATTATTTTATAACTCAATAGTTCCATTTCCGTTATTATGAATATGTATAACCTTTTCTCGTATAACAACTCGGCTAATACTTTATCGCCATTAAGAATGTCGAGAACAGCATTGGTATCCAATTAAAATTTATTGCCACTCATTTCTCATGTTTAATTTGCTCGTGTGCTTACTTTTAAAAACCATTGCAAGAGAATTGGTAGTAAGTGTAAAAAATTCTGTAACCATTGATTGGGACAAGAAGGAAAGCGTACAAGCCAAAATGCGAGTAATGATAAAAAGGATTTTAAAGAAGTACTGCTACCCACCAGAAAAACAAGACCAAGCCGTCAAGACAATTTTAGAACAAGCCAACGCACAACAAAATAGAAGATAGATGACTGAAATACAGACGATTAGAAAAAAGGCAGCACACAATAACTAAGCTTTCGTTTTGCCCAACGGACAAAACGAAAGCTTAGTTGAAGGGAATCTTACAAGAGCTTGACGAATTTTGTGATAGCTACTTTGCCAACGATACAGATGTAGAGAATTATTGCAAAGAAGAACATATCCCTTTAAACGAAGATTAGGGAAGTGTTTGTAATTTCTAAAAATAGCGAAACTTACATTTTTTGCAAGTTTCGCTATTTTATTTTTATATCTTTCTATGGAAAATTACACCAATCGTAAGGAATATATAGGTAAACTGCTGTCGTATAAAGACAAAGACCTAATAAAAGTCGTTAGTGGTTTACGCAGGGCGGGCATGTAATAGGTAACAAACAATGCACCGTTTTTGGTAATTACAAATGCACCGATTGGGTAAATAAGAATGCACCAATTCGGTAATTCCTGTTCCGATTCGGTAAATAAGAATGCGCCGATTCGGTAATTTTTGTTCCGATTCAGTAAATAAGAATGCTTCGATTCGGTAATTTCTGCGCCCTTTTAGCATTCCTATCTCTTCGTGGGACGGATACAGTTTATTCAATTTTGGTGCTAAAAATCCTCGTCTTCGAATATCCAATACATTGCAGGTCATTCTTCCGTCAATCTCTAACAACCTGACCCTTCGAAAATATTAGAATATATTGTTGTACTTTTAGACAACTTTCGTATCTTTACAACTTGAAAGCAAATCAAAAAATACGGACAATTATTTTTCACAAAGACTACTTTGCTAATTTCTTTGTAAAACAGAGGTAGAGGTTAAGTATAAAATTGTTTGGACTTTTGGCTTAATTGAACTTATCGACAAAGTTCCTGAGACTTATCTTAAGCACTTAGATGGCACAGACAAACTTTTTGAAATTAGTGTGCAAAGTGGCAACAATATTTTTAGAATATTTTGCTTTTTTGACGAAGGAAGTTTGGTTGTTCTTTCAAATGGCTTTCAAAAGAAGACTCAAAAGACACCGAAACAGGAAATTGAAAAGGCTTTTAAAATTAAATCAGAATATTATTATGAAAACAAATAAGAATATCAAAACGCTTTCCGAATTTAAGGACGAGCATTATGGCAAAATAGGCTCTGCCAAACGTGACAAATTAGAAAAAGGATTTGAGGCTTTTAAACTTGGTGCATTAATTCACGAAGCAAGGCTTGAACAAGGTTTGACCCAGGAGCAACTTGCAGACAAATGTGGCACAAACAAAGCTTATATTTCAAGAGTTGAAAACAATATTAAAGATGTTCGTATTTCGACTTTACAAAAAATCGTTGAACTTGGCTTTGGCGGACAACTACAGTTATCAATCAAACTTTAGGACAATAAAAATTCCCTTCAAACCCGATTTGGTAAATGTGCGATTGATAGTTTTTTTGCTTACTTCAAGCTATTTATTGCTGTCTCAAGCAAAGCGTTTATCGGTGTGGATATAAATATTCCCCGATCCGTCCAGATAAGCTATTCTTAAACTACGCAATCTATTTCAGAATTTCCCCTTAAGCCTTTATGTGTCCATTTTTCTTGAACCCCTGAGGTTGTTTCAAGAAGTTCGAGTGCTCCCTCCACCGCATGATTTTTAGCTATAAAAATGTTTTCGTTCGTTTTTTTAATTATGCTCACTTATAATGAACAATTAAGATTAGTGAACAAATTTGAATAACAAAATTTATCTCTGAGGATTGACTGGCAATATTATTTCATAAATATTGTCAAGAGAATATTCAATAAAGTGTGTCAGCAATTTCATGTTCGATTTTTTATAGCATCATCGTCTTTCTACTTGCTCACTGAATATCTTTTGCAGCGTAGCTTCGGGATCATCGGTTAGACCCGTATGTATTCTTGAAGTTTGCAGGATAGTACTTCTTACTGCCGTAAGCCAGCGAAACCTGGAAGCAATATCCAGCGCAGCTATGGGGCTTTTTGTATTGCTTCCATTAGCGACGCTTACAAATCCGTTTAAATAATCTTTGATTAAAATTGTATCACTTTCAGGGCACAGACTTTTCAGTAACCCTTCATTGAAAAAGACTTCGATGCCGAGATATTGTTTGCTTTTGCAATAAAGCACCACACCAACATTGATAAATTCTTCACGCTCTACACAGGGCACTATTCTTATAACCGCATATTCAAATGTTTCCATGTTAAGAATTGATAATTTGATTATAGAATATAGATGTATTATTCCTTCTAGTCTTTAAAAACTGGAAGTAAACATCTCTGAGTTGTTGAACGTTTTCATTGTCGCTGGTCGATTCCTGCAGCCAATCTTGCGGAATCATATCAATAATTTCCTTCAATATATCGTCGGTCAGTAAAGCAGGAAACGCTTCATTTACTTCCTCCAGGTCTTTTGCATAAGGCAGCAGCACATGGTCTTTGATATTCGTAAAAGGGCTTAATGCCATCTTTTCCCAGTTCTGCCATTGATGATGAAAATACAAACTTGCGCCATGATCTATCAGCCATAGCTCGTAATGCCAATACAAAAGATTTGTATTTTTTGCGGTGCGGTCAACATTGGTCAGATAAGCATCCAGCCACACAATTTTTGAAGCTGTCAGGCTGTCTATCTCTTTAACTGCAGGATCGAACGTAACGGCGCCCTCCAGAAAATGCACCCCCAGATTTAGTCCGGTACTGGCCTTTAATAAGTCCTGGATTTCTTCATCCGGCTCGGTTCGACCGAATGATTTATCTAAGTTTGCGAGCACCAATTCCGGAACGTTTAATCCCAAATATTTAGCCATGATGCCACCGATAAAATCGGCAATTAAAGCTTTCGATCCTTGTCCTGCACCCCTGAATTTGATAACATATTTGAAGCCATCATTGGCTTCTGCCAGAGCAGGCAACGAGCCACCCTCGCGAAAAGGCTGCAAATATCTTATAAGACTAACGGTTCTTAATTCAGGAATTTGATGTTTCATAATTTGTAAAATTAGGGGATTGAAAACCAACGCACGTAAAAATACTTAGGCTTTAGGTATATTATCAGTTTGCTCTTTAGTCTTTCAATGGATTTATAACATCGCCAAAACGAAGCACCTTTTCACTATTCGCTTTATTGAATAGCAAATGTTCAATATCTCTTTGCTTTACTTTCAAGTCTATGGCTTTAAGACGTTCATTTGTAACCTCTTTAAATTCTTGTAAATTACCGATACCGCAACGTTTTGCAAGGAATGTCTTGTAAAGTAAAAAAGGATACCGTATTTCTTCAGCCAATACCTTATTTTAGCACCAAATTTAAACATATGAGAAGATTACTTTTGATTTTATCGATTGTTCTTGTATCTCTTACCTCTTGCAAAAATAAGCAAGCTACCAAAAAGGATATCTTAGCTTCGGATATCGACACAACTGTGAGACCACAAGATGATTTTTTCGATTATGCGAATGGAAGTTGGTTGAAAAATAACCCGATCCCCAACGCTTATAAAAGCTGGGGAATAGCGAATCTGGTGCAGAACGATTTATATGATCGTTTGAAAAAAATAAATGAGCAGGCCGTGAAAGATCCGAAAGGAAGCCTTTCTCAGAAAATAGGAGACTTCTGGAATAGCGGCATGGACAGTGTTTCTCTTGCACATCAGTCACTAGCTGTATTGCAGCCGCAATTGGATGCGATAGAAAATATAAAAAACACCAATGATCTCTTAAAAGTTGCTGCCGAATTTGATAAAATTGGTGTGTCTAGTTTGTTCTCTTCAGATGTAGAACAAGACGCAAAAAATAGCGAAGTTGAGGCATTTAATTTAGGACAGGGTGGGCTGGGATTACCCAATCGGGATTACTATTTTAACACGGATAAAAGAACGACAGATATTCGTAATGCCTATATAGCACACATACAAAAGATGCTGATCATTGCGGCAGAAGATACTGTTACCGCTGGGAATGAAAGTATCCAAATATTTGATCTCGAAAAGAAATTGGCTGCTGCAAGCCGTAAGCTGGCTGATTTGCGTGACCCTTATAAGAATTATAATAAATTTCTTGTGACGGACTTTATAAAAAAGACGCCAACGATTAACTGGCGTGCATGGCTGCAACAGATAGGTACTCAAAAACTAGATACAGTGATCGTAGGACAACCCGAGTTCTTTGTTGCTCTCAATAAAGAACTGACTGCCACGCCAATTGCTGTTTGGAAATCTTATATGAAATGGCAATTATTAAACAGCTTAGGCAGTTATGTAAATACGCAGTTTGAAGACGAAAATTTCGCTTTTTATGGGAAAAAGATGAGTGGTATAAAAGAGCAAAAGCCTCGTTGGAAAAGGGTCTTAGGTATGGAAGAATCCGCTATGGGCGAGGCATTAGGGCAGTTATTTGTAAAGGAATATTTCCCACAGAAGGCTAAAAAACGTTATTCAGATTTAGTGGAAAATATCCGCGAAGCACTGAAAGAAAGAATTATGAAGCTTGATTGGATGAGCGACTCGACCAAGGGGAAAGCCATTTACAAATTGAGTAAGATGAAAAAGAAAGTAGGCTATCCCGATAAATGGAAAGATTTTTCTGCTATGGAAATAGAGAAACAACCACTGGTTAAAAATATTATTGCGGCAAATATTTGGTGGCATCAATATGAGCTAGACAAACTTGGGAAACCCGTAGATCGTGATGAGTGGGATATGACGCCGCAGACGTATAATGCCTACTACAACCCGTCGAATAATGAAATTGTATTACCAGCCGGTATATTTACTGTTCCCGGATTAAAAGACGACCAGTTGGATGATGCCTTAGTTTACGGCTACGCAGGCGCTTCTACCATTGGACACGAGATGACCCACGGATTTGATGATCAGGGAAGACAATATGATGCAGCAGGAAATTTAAAAGACTGGTGGTCTAAAGAGGATGCCGAAAAATTTGAAAAGCGCGCGGCTGTAATGGTTAAACAGTTTGACGGGTACAATCCTGTAGATACGAGCCATATAAACGGGCGTGCGACACTCGGCGAAAATATTGCGGATCTCGGCGGCGTACTTTTGGGCTGGGATGCCTTTATTAAAACACAAGCTTATAAAGACAATAAGCTAATTGGTGGGCTAAATCCCGCCCAGCGCTTTTTCTTAGGTTATGCGCTGGGATGGTTATATAAAATAAGACCCGAAGCCCTGGCACAACAGTTGTTGACGGATGTCCACGCACCGGCTAAATATAGAGTCAACGGGCCTTTTTCCGATGTCGACGCTTTTTATAAAACCTTCGATGTAAAACCCGGTGATAAAATGTATATTGCGGACAGCGCAAGAGTGCGCATTTGGTAAGGGAGTAAAGATAGGAGACTGTCAAATCTATCGATTACCTGGTCATCAAATTCACTAATTTTCGAATTATCAAAATAAAATCCGTGCATTCATTTCAAGAATTGTCCAAACAGTTTTCAGACAAATTTAAATTAGATCATTTTCCCAGTCAGCCCCAGGGATTGTATGAGCCTGCGCAGTATTTTTTGGGTATTGGCGGAAAAAGAATCCGCCCTATCGCCTGTTTGATGAGTAACGAGTTGTTCGGAGACATCGAAAACGATACTTGGCAAATAGCCAACGCTTTAGAATTGTTTCATAACTTCACTTTGTTGCACGACGATATCATGGATGAGGCTTCCTTGCGCAGAGGTAAGCAAACAGTGCATCTGCGCAACGGGCAAAACACCGCTATTCTTAGCGGTGATGTGATGCTGATAAGAGCTTATGAGTACCTAAACGACATCAATTTTGAAATTTTGCCCGTAATCTTTAAGTTGTTCAACAAAACGGCTAAAGAAGTCTGTGAAGGTCAGCAATACGATATGGAGTTTGAGAAAAGAGAAAATGTGGCGATGGATGATTATCTCAGAATGATCAAGTTAAAGACTTCTGTTTTGCTGGCTGCAAGCCTGGAGATGGGTGCTATTGTTGGGGGTGCCACCCGGAATAATTGTGATAGGCTATATGGTTTTGGAAAAAACCTGGGTATCGCATTTCAAATTCAAGATGATTATCTGGATTGCTTTGGCGATCCGGCAAAATTTGGTAAGGAAGTAGGTGGCGATATTCGCAGGAATAAAAAAACTTTTCTCTTAATTAAAGCAAAAGAGATGGTCACCGGTAGGCAGAAAGAGGAGTTGGATGGACTTTTAGCCGGTGACGATGAAGATAAAGTAGAAAGGGTATTGACTATTTTTAGAGATTGCGGTATTGACATGTGGGCTAAAGAATTGCAAAAACAATATGCCGATAAAGCCTTCCAAAATTTAGAGGATGTGGTGGTTGTAAAAGCGCGTAAAAAACCTTTATATGATTTAGCAGAGTATCTATTGAATAGAGAATATTAGCTGAATTTTTTTATGCGATTGTTGGGGAGATAGGAGGCTGGTGATCTCTATTGAAGATCTCGGCGTTTCCTTGCCCGGTATGCTATTGAGGGAAAACTGCTGCCTGTATCACCTTTAAGCTGATTTTTTTGATTTTTCTTTGCGGTTTCATCGCATTTAATTGGCGTTTTAAAAAGAGTGCGACACTTCTTTTGATAAATTGGTTATCATTATTTGGGGGATTAAAATAAATTTGGGTGGGGTGCTAAGGAACGGAACAGACGAATGATAACCTTTTTACTTAGACGGGCTAGATTTGCGCACTGAGCCCCCGTTTCTGTTTATTTAAAGAATAAGTTCGTATTTTCAGATTGACTAATTTTCAAATTAACTAATTCGTACAATGTCTAGTTACTTATTTAGAAAGAAAAATATCAACACGATTTTAATGGATGCCGAGTCGGGACTCAGTGATGCCCATGGTAATTCCGCAAGCTTGAAAAAAGTTTTGGGTGTGCGTGACCTTACCTTTATGGGTATTGCAGCGGTGGTCGGCGCGGGTATTTTTTCTACCATAGGAAATGCCTCTTTTAACGGCGGTCCGGGTGTTTCTATTTTGTTTGTCCTTACAGCGGTTTGTTGTGGCTTTTCCGCTTTGTGTTATGCGGAATTCGCTTCCCGCATTCCCGTGAGCGGTAGCGCTTATACCTATGCTTATGCTTCATTTGGGGAATTGATTGCATGGATTATCGGCTGGGATTTGTTGATGGAATATGCCATTGGAAACATTGCTGTGGCGATTTCCTGGAGTCAATATTTTGTAAATTTATTAGAAGGGTTACACATACATATTCCGGCATTTTTGACAACTGATTATTTAAGCGCTTCCCGCGGATTTAAAGAAGTCTCCACCGCATTGGCACATGGCAGCGGTTTGAGTGGCATGTCGCGGGCTATGCAAAATAGTTATCAGGCCTGGTTGCAGGCACCGAAAATTGGGAGCTTTAGATTAATTGCAGATATTCCGGCACTCGCTATTGTCTTTTTAATTACCTGGCTAGTATATGTGGGAATAAGAGAAACACGTAGGGCGACCAATGCAATGGTTATATTTAAATTAATTGTCGTGGTTGCCGTAATTGCTGTTGGATTTTTCTACGTAGCACCTGCCAACTGGAGTCCTTTTTTACCGAACGGTTATGGCGGAATGATGCAAGGTGTTTCTGCTGTGTTCTTCGCTTATATAGGTTTTGATGCGATAAGTACAACGGCTGAAGAATGTAAGAACCCGCAAAGAGATCTACCCAGAGGTATGATTTATTCGCTTATTATCTGTACCGTTTTATATATCTTGGTGGCGCTTGTTTTAACCGGTATGGTATCTTACAAAGAATTGCAGGTGGGTGACCCTCTGGCCTTTGTTTTTAAAAGAGTAGGTTTGAATGAAATAAGTTATATTATCTCTTTCAGTGCCGTGATTGCTACGGCAAGTGTGTTGCTCGTTTTTCAAATGGGCCAGCCTAGAATCTGGATGAGTATGAGCCGCGATGGGTTATTACCCAAGGTTTTCAGCCGTATTCATCCTAAATATAAAACACCGTCTTTCTCAACCATTGTTACTGGCTTTTTTGTAGCTATCCCCGCTTTGTTTTTAAACCTTACAGAGGTTACGGATCTCACCAGTATAGGTACTTTGTTTGCGTTTGTTTTAGTTTGTGGCGGTGTGCTGTTGTTACCCAAGTTAGGGGAGGGGGAGCAGAAGCCTAAATTCAAAATCCCTTATATCAGTTCACGGTTTATTGCACCGCTTTTATTTGTAATGGGTATGATCTTTTTTTGGAAAAACTTCCTGGGTTTATTTGACCTCAGTGCCGGTTGGAGCGTATTTCGGGATAAACTGCCTTTCTTTTTATTTGTCATACTCGCTATAGGATTAACGATTGCCTCAGTTATTAAAAAATTATCGTTGATTCCCGTATTGGGTCTGGCAAGTTGTTTTTACTTGATGACGGAATTAGGGTATACTAACTGGCTACGTTTTATTATTTGGTTAATTATCGGCTTGATTATTTATTTCTTATATAGTCGCCATCATAGCAAATTGCGCCCCGTATCAAATGAAAAATAAGGTATGATTCCAATTATTTCAAATTCCTGTCTTTTCCGACAAATAAGTAAAGTAGTGGACCTAGTACAGGAAGTATGATAGTGATGACTATCCAGATCAACTTGCCATTACCCGAAAACTTCTTTTTGTAAATATCAGCCAGACAATAAAACAATAAGCCGATAGGAATGACTGCAAAAAATAAGATAAGTGGAATAATGGAATGTGGATTAGGCTGCATGTTTTATTATTTTGCTTGGGTTAAACAATATTGACTTCGGCTTCTAATTGAATGGAAAATTTTGCGTGGACGCTTTCAATTATTTGTCTGGATAAGTTTAAGATATCTTCTCCATTAGCACCTCCGTAATTAACCAGGACCAGTGCCTGTTTGGCGTGCACGCCATAATTGTCTTGCCTAAAGCCCTTCCAGCCACATTGCTCTATTAGCCAGCCGGCCGCTATTTTTTTATACGTGCTGTGCGCTAAATCGTAGGCCGCTATCTGGGGATACTTATTTTTTAAAAAGAGAAAATGTGCTTCACAGATGGTAGGGTTTTTAAAAAAGCTACCAGCATTACCTATCTCTTTAGGATTGGGTAGTTTACTATTTCTGATATTGATCACTGCTTGAGAAATGGCCCCAATAGATAGATGACTCACTTGCATCTTTTCTAATTCGGCTTTGATGGCGCCATATTCAATATGAAAATCCGGTTGTTTTTTCAGACGCAATGTAACGCTTAAGATGATATATTGATGCTTGTATTCTTTTTTAAAAATACTCTCACGATAGCCAAATTGACAATCTTCCCCGGTAAAAGTATGAATGCTCAAATCGTCTGTACGCAGGGCTTCTAATGTATAAAAAGTATCTTTTAGCTCTACCCCGTAAGCACCAATATTTTGCATAGGTGCGGCACCGACACAACCCGGTATTAAACTTAAATTTTCCACGCCGCCATAGTTTCTTTCTACACAATAGAGAACAAACTCATGCCATCGCTCACCAGCCGCCGCCTGTACATAGATATAGTCCTGTTCTTCTCGTAGTACCTGAATGCCCTTCAATTCATTTTTTAAGACGATGCCGTCGAAATCTTTGGTAAACAAAATATTGCTCCCGCCGCCAATGATGAGGTATCTTGGGTGGTTAGCCAATAATGCTTTTAAATCGTCTACTGAAGTAAATGCTGCGAACTCATAGGCTGAAACATCGATGCCAAACGTATTATAAGGTCGTAGTGAAATATGTTGTGCAATAGTCATTGAATGAAATTAATTGATAAAAGTCCACCAAACGCCCAGGCGTATCCATAGCGCATGGCTGGGATAATTCGGTGCGACGAAACTATAATTATTAAATCCAAAGGTTTTGTTCTTATAACTTAACGTATTTAGATTGGCTATCTCTCCGAAGAAATTAAATCTGGTGATTTTGAAATTTACATAAAAGGAAACATCGGGTAGGTTACTGATGGTTTGGGTGTTCTGATTGAAAAACTGTGCAGTAAACGGTGAATAAATATCTGGTTTATAGGGGGAGGCATATCTTACCTCGAAGCCGGTAGCAATGTCAAGATTTGTATAAAAGTTTCCCTCAAATGCGATACGGTTGCGCATTAAAAAAAATGGCAGATTGACGGGGGTATTACCCGCTTTTTTTTGCACATAAGCTTCCAGATACCACCGGAAATATTTGCCTAATTTTGTTTCTTTTTCTACCCCTAATTGCAATAGATTAAAAGCTGTATTGCTTTGTTCTGCTGTGAAATAATTGGAAAAATAACTGTAATTATTATACAAAAAATAGTTACCGGTCAATTTCATTTGAAGCTCCGGCAAGTATAGTACGGCGTAAGCTTTGGAAATATTTTCATTTTTAAAATCCGTCGTATTGATGATAGGGAAGTCCGAATGAGATTTAAAGCTTATGTTAGCCGTATCATTAAGAGATAAATTGGTAGACGATGCAGCGTTGAAAATATAGGAGGGTGTACGGTTTACATTTTGAAATCCCAGCTGTAAGGATCCTAGTTTCTTTCCTAGATCCCTTCTTAAACTCAAACTAGCACTATAATTGCCGGTATAGTTACCAGCGACATATAAATCTCCCAGAGCGGTCACATCCCATTTTTGGTTGCGCGTACGATTTCGGTATTCCGCGCCTACGTATACATTATTGTATTTTTGCTTATAAAATTTTCCGAAGCTCCCATTGAGCGATTGCAAATTCGCGTGCAATTTTAAAAACTGGTTCGTATTCTTTTTATCCGGATAAGTATAAATAGCGAACTCATTATTTAATTCTTTCCAATTGTCATGAAAATTAATCGTATCTGTAGGCACAATTAAATCGAAATAATTTAAGTAATCGCTGGCGATAGGGTTGTTGTCTACAAAGCTATAATCATAATTGGTGTATTTTATACTGTGTTCTAAACGTAATCTCGGATAAAAGAGGCGATAAGTGATCGTATCTTTCACCAGGGAATCTTTTTGACCGAAGTCATAAGACTGTCTAAAATACAGCGTAACATCTTTGGTTATATTACCGGTAGTAACGGTCGTATTAAATGGGTCGTTTGTTCTGGAATTACTGCTTCCCAATCTGGTATTTACGGCAAAGGAGCTTCCCAGCGTGAGGTTATGCAGGTCAGCTGGATTTACGAGACCTCCGTTGGTAGCGGCTTTCAGACTGTTACGGATAAAGATAAAATTGGAACTATATCTTTTATTGGAGCTATGGATAGCAAGATTGACGCGCAGATTACTGTTCGCATCATTTTCATTCTTCAGTGCGCCTGGTGCGTTTAAAAGCCGGTATTCAAAAGTAAAGTTTACATTTCCTTTGGCGCGTGGTTGTGTATGCAGCAAATCGATATATTGTTCTCCTTTGCCGCCCAGCATATATCCTACGACGGAATAGGGTCGAGTAGTGGTATAATATTTTGTGTTTTCTACCGTAAACTTATAGACGTCCATCGAGTGAAAACCCGCATCCCACCCCGGTTTCATGTAAGGATTAAATAATAAAGATTCTGCCGGAGAACCTATATTGCCGGTATTGTTATAGGTAAAGGGTTTTTGTAAACGAGAGCTGAAATCGTTAATAGAAGTGTCTATATGATGGATAAGAGAAGAGTCGAAGTATTTATAAGTAATTGTGATCGAGTCTTCATATTTGTCGCGCAATTTCAAAGAATCGTTTCCTGATTTGGTGCGTGGCATCGGACGACCCTGATTATCAAGTTGATAATTGTCTTTATTCGCATCAGTAACCTGCGCCCCCGCCTTATTGATCATCAGCACTGCTACCAACAAAATAAAAGTGTATAAGAGTTTCTTTCTGAATTGCATCGTACGCGAAAGTATGCGAGTAATATAAATTATGCTAATAAAATATTGAGAAAATTTAGGTGGTTATATCTTCATATTCCTGCCCCAGTTGACGTTGTTTTCTAGAGGGCAAGAAAATAACGCGCAAAGTAGAGTCGTTGGTAAAATAATTGAATGTCCAGTTTAAGAAGATCAGCAGTTTATTACGCACGCCTAAAATCAGCATCAGGTGCAAGAACATCCAGATAAACCACGCGAATCTGCCGTGAAAATGAAAATTAGGTAAATCTACCACCGCTTTTCTTTTACCTATAGTCGCCATTGTGCCTGGGTTACTGTAAGCAAAGGGTTTTGATTGACCGCCCTTTAGCTGGATCTTAAAATTCCGGGCAAGGTTTTCCGCTTGCTTATTAGCTACATTGGCCAGTTGCGGATGCCCCTTGGGCCATTCTTTCGTTTCCATGTATGCAACGTCGCCTAGGACAAAAACATCTTTAAGTCCGATCGCTTCGTGAACTTCATTGACAACGATGCGGTTACCACGTGTTATTGATTCTTTCGCAATACCCTCCGGTACGTTGCCGATAACGCCGGCTGCCCAAATCAGGGTATTTGTGGTTAAAGTATCCCCATTGCCCAGGGTTACCATTTTGCCGTCATAGTCCGCGACATGTGTGCCCGTCCAAATAGTTACGCCCAAATCTTCTAAATATTTTCTGGAGTACTTCTGCGATTTTTCGCTCATCGCAGATAGCGTATTGCCGCTGCCTTCAATCAGGTATATCTTGAGGTTAGAGAAATCTATCAAGGGATAATCTTTCGGTAAGACCTTTGTTTTTAATTCCGCTAATGCGCCCGAAAGTTCTACACCTGTAGGCCCTCCGCCTACCACCACAATATTTAAAAAAGGAGTCTTTTCTTCTTCGGATTTGACGGATAAGGAAGCTTCAAAATTTAATAAAATCTTGTTGCGTAAAGCAATAGCTTGCGGCGTAGATTTCATAGGAAAGGCATTTGCTTCAATATTTTTGTTGCCAAAATAGTTATTGGTACAGCCAGTGGCGATCACGAGGTAATCATACTCAAATACATTATGCCAAGTATAGACTTTCTTCTGAATCGTGTCTATTTTCTTTACCACACCTACACGAACATGGATATTTTTTTTATTCTGGAAAATTTTTCTAAGCGGAAAGGAGATGGCTGCCGGTTCAAGCCTTGCCGAGGCAACCTGATAAAAAAGTGGTTGGAATTGATGGAAATTATTAATGTCCAATAAAGTAATTTCGTAATCAGTTTTGGCTAGTTTTCTTGCGAGTTTGAGCCCGGAAAAACCGGCGCCCAATATGACTATTTTTTTCTTTGCTGTGTTATGCATATGTCTGCTATTTATAATGACCAAACTATCTGCAAGGTAACTTTTATGTGCAACATTATGAGACAAATAGCAGCTAAAAAATTAAATTCTAAGTCTTAATACAGCATAGCCGGCAATGAGAATTAATAAAATAAGAATGACAGCAATGATATACCAAATGAGTTGTGAGAACGTCCCGGGCCGGCGACGGGATTTATCGTCGATAGAGCGCCGAAGGGTTTGGTTTAAATGTCTAACATTTCTACTTAGCTTTTTAGGGTGTTTAAAAGCACGCAATCCTTCAAGCGCATCTTTGGTAAAATCAGATTCTGCCAAGGCCTCTTCTAATTTTTGCGCTTCAGGTTCAGAAAGATTATTGTTCAGATATTCTATCAGTTTCTCCTGCTCTGTAAACGATTTTTTGGTCGATATGTTTTTGTTATCAGCCATTCTTTTCTTGCTTTTTTTCAATCAAGTTTTTTAAATTCCGTTTGCCGTTCTGAATATGACTTTTTACTTGTGTAGTCGTAAAACCGGTTTCTTCAGCAATTTCACTATAGGATTTGTTGTTTAAATAGAATAAGGAGATGCAAGTTTTTTGTTCCTCATTTAATTCACAAAGCGCTGATTCCATATAATCAAATAGCTTTTCCTTTTCTTTCTTTTTCTCCCACCCGTCATCTTCTAATACGGGCGAAAGTTCGACCTTTAGCTCTTCCAAAATTAGACTTTTACCGGCACGCAATAACAAAAGACAATGATTGCGCGCAATGGTATAAATCCAACTTTTAAAGTAAGTAACTTTGCTCTTAGGTAATTCGGTTAAGACCTTATAAAAAACCTGTTGGACAGCATCTTGTGCATCGTGCTCATTTTTTAAATATTTCATGCAAACACCCAGTAAAAGCAACGTATAGCGTTGCAGTAATATGCCCACCCAATATTTTTCTTGGCTTTGATAAAACTTATTTAGCAGGGTCTCGTCATCATATTTTTGATGCTTATTCAACAGGCATATGTTTTTTATAGAGATGCATTTTTAAAAGAAATCCATAATCTGATTTAAAATTAAAGCAAAAAAAGTCCTTTTAATAATCGTTGGTAATGTACGAAATATCTTTAGCTTTGATGGCAATCATTTTTAAAATCTAATCATGCAAGTCGCCATAGCCCTTACTCCTGTTAACCCGATGCGTGCAGAGCCTTCCCACCGGTCAGAAATGGTGAGTCAAATTCTTTTCGCAGAAATGGTGGAAATAATAGATAACGCTAAAGACTTTTTTAAAATAAAAGCTTTAAAGGATGGCTATGAAGGGTGGGTGCAAGCCATCCAACTCGGTGAAGTTGCGGTAACAATGAAGGAAGATTTGTTATTGGGATTTTCTTTGGGTAATAGCCTGATTGAATTTAATGGGGCGCCCATGTTGATTTCTGCC
>NZ_JBNQGD010000045.1:15955-18059 GCF_050436765.1 Arachidicoccus sp.
CGGAACGCCTGTATGGAATGTAAAAATGATGGCCGGATATAGCCTGAATTATGGAACTGTAGATTATGCAAAGCAACTAGAATTTACAGAAGAAAATATTAGAAAAACGGCAATGACCTATCTCAACACTTCCTACCTGTGGGGTGGTAGAAGTGCTTTTGGCCTGGATTGTAGTGGGTTTACACAACAAGTATTTCAATATTTCAATATTCAATTACCACGTGATGCATACCAGCAGGCGGGGGTGGGCGGGTCGGTCGGTTTTCTACAGGAATGCCGATGTGGAGATTTAGCTTTTTTTGATAATGAAGAAGGCCGCATTACCCACGTCGGTATTATGTTAGATAAAGAAAACATTATACACGCATCTGGAAAAGTAAGAATCGATAAGATAGATGCGCAGGGGATTGTCCGCTTAGATACAAGTTTACATACCCACAAGTTGAGAATTATTAAAAGAGTTGTTTAAAAGTTTGGCTGCTAATTTGAAACCTGTTATCTTTGCAATCCGTTTGACAGAAGAGGTTTACATGTTGAACGAAAAAAGCGATAAAAATTTATTTATACATTATATCGCGAGGTAGAGCAGCGGTAGCTCGTCGGGCTCATAACCCGAAGGTCGGTGGTTCGATCCCGCCCCTCGCAACTAGTATTTTTATAGTACATTGATTTATAGACAGTTACGCAGAACCTAGCATTTATAGTTAACAACTTGAGTTAACAATTTAAAAATGTTAGAACATGTCAAAAAATCTTTGGACAGAGCCGCAGATAAAAAAAGGCTCACCCTCTTATGTCTGGTTTCGTTATTTTAACGAAGAAACGGGCAAATACAAATTAATTGTCCGGAAGGGTACGGCAAATGCTGCCGACCTCACGAAAGCCGAAACGGCGGCAGCGCTAGCTGCCTTATGCAAGGCTATTCGCTACAAGCTAAAAAATCAGGATTGGAATCCGATCAAGAAGACCTACAAAATTGAACAGGATATTCAAATCGATGATTTGAAAGAAATGACGTTCAGGCAGGCAATGAATTTTGCCTATGAAAAGAAATTGCCCGACTGGTCTTTAAAGTCCAGGCAGGATTACAAATCAACAAAGAAGTATATTCTACAGTCAGCCGAAAATTTAGGCTTCGATTTTAGGAATATTACCGAGCTGAAAAGGGCTCATTACTTGGCAATCTTGGAAGATATAACACTAAAAAGAAAGCTAGGCGCCAAGGGTTATAATCGTTTCAGGGAACATCTATGTACATTTCTTTCAAAAGTAGAGGAATACGAAATACTGGATTACAACCCGATCCTAAAAATTAAGACTAAGGAAACTATTAAAACATTTTCCCACCGGCCGCCTACACAAGCCGAAAGACTTTTAATTGTTAATGAATTAAAAGATAATCATCCAAACTATTTTCGTTTCGTATCTGTTCTGTACGGCACAACGCTACGACCAATTGAAATTGCAGGGTTGCAAATAAAAGATATCGATTATCTGAAACAAGCATTTATCCTGATGCCGATTGAGCGAAAAGCAGGAGAGGATGTTCAACAGGAAAAAACTAAAACGAAAATATACCGCGAAATAGCTATTCCAAACTGGTTAATGACCACATTATCGGAATTGAGACTAGGCAAGTATGATAAAGAATTTTACATTTTCGGTGCCGATTTTCTGCCAAGCAAAAAACGACTTTCAAAAAATGTGTCAACAACATACTGGAGAAATATAGTAAAAAATAAAAAAACGGGGCTAGGGTTGGACGTAGATCAGTACGGATTAAAGAAGCTTTCAGGTGACGATATGGTAGAATTAAAAATGCAGGAAGGAGTAAATGATTTATTAAAGATAGCACAATCGCAAATGGGGCATACTACCGAAGGAATGACAAGAAATTATATTACAAAAGAAAAAGAGATCATTGCAAAAGTAATTCGGGAAAAAATGCCGGAGCTTCCATTTCTTCGCCAAACGCCTTTATTTTAGCTGAAAAAATTGTACACCTCCTACCGACCCATTGTTCTATAAAAGGAGATTTAAAGACTTTAGTGGGATCAACGCAAAAACTTGTGGAAAGGGCATAATATTTTTACATTTGCGGCCT
>NZ_JBNQGD010000046.1:0-10302 GCF_050436765.1 Arachidicoccus sp.
TCAGCAGTAATGTGATTATAAGTCTTTGTATTGATCATAATGGGATACTCTGGGCCGGGACTTACTTCGGTGGGCTTAATCGTTTTGATGGAAATAAATTTACGCACTACCGCCATAATGATAATAATTCTTCCAGTTTATCAAACGATAATATCTGGGATATTTTTGAAGACCGTGAACAAAATTTATGGATAGGCACTTTGGGAGGAGGCGTAGATCTTTTTGATAGAAAGGAAAAGCGGTTTGAGCATTTCCAGGAGTCCCCCGGAAAACCCAGTATGTTGCCCTCCAATTTTATTTCTAAAATTATTGAAGATAAAAATGGTGATTTATGGATTGGTACGGGTAATGGCGTTGCTGTTTTTTCAAAAAATGAAAAGAAATGGATCGTCTATCAACATTCAATCCAAAAGAATAGTTTAAGTAATAATTATATTGTCTCTCTGTTGGCAGATAAGGAGGGTAGAATTTGGGTAGGCACACGTGATGGTCTGAATCTGTTTAATGAGCAAAAGAAAAACTTTCAAATATTTACAACAGCCGATGGACTGCCCGACAATAGGATATTAAATATTGTTGAAGATGATCATCAAACTCTTTGGATATCTACCCTTAATGGATTGTGTAATATTATTCCCAAACAAAATAAAAATAAGACTGTCATTTCTGTAATCAATTATGATGAAATGAACAATCTTCAAAATCAGGAATTTAATAATAATGCAGCCCTTAAATTAACAGATGGCGAATTGATTTTTGGAGGACCTTCCGGGTTTAATATCATTGATCCTTCCATTATTAAGAAGACTGTATATCAACCTAAAATTGTTTTTACCGAATTAAAGATTTTAAACAAAATCGTTTCGTCTGGCGAAATGGTGAATGGTCGCGTTCTGCTACCCAAATCTTTATTGAATCTTAAAGCTCTCGATCTCAAGCATAACGAAAATGATTTTTCCATTTTATTTGCTTCACTCGATTTTAACCACAGCAACCACGAAAAGTATGCGTATATGTTAGAAGGGTTTAACGCTGATTGGTTATATACAAATGGTGTTGAACGAACAGCTACTTATACAAACTTAGATCCTGGGAAATATACCTTTAAACTAAAGGCCTTAAATAGTGATGGCTCTTGGAGTCATGTAAAAAAACTCTACTTGGTTATTGAACCGCCATTTTGGAGGACTGGTCTCGCCTATATTATTTATTTATTAATCGCTGGTGGAATATTCTTTTTAATCCGACGCATTTCTTTGGAAAGAATACACATGCGCTATGAATTAGTCCATCAACGTAAAGAAGCAGAGCGCATTCATTCTCTTGAGCAGTTAAAAACGAAGTTTTTTACCAATGTGAGCCATGAGTTTCGAACGCCGTTAAGTTTGGTCATTGCGCCGCTAGATAAAATTATTAATCAAACGACGGATGAAGAACAGAGAATTCAATTGAACCTTGTGCAACGCAATGCAAAGCGTTTACTTAATCTGGTTAACCAACTGCTCGACTTTCGAAAAATGGAAGTTCAAGAAATAAAACTATATCCTGCCATAGGTGATATTGTTGCTTTTTGTAAAGATATTAGTCACTCTTTCAGAGATATCGCAGAAAAGAAAAAGATTCAATTCTCCTACGCTTCGAATGTTGATAGTTTGGAGATTTATTTTGATAAAGATAAAATAGAAAAGATTTTATTTAACTTACTTTCCAATGCATTTAAATATACGCATGACAATGGTGTGGTAAGCATAGATTTACTGTATAAACCTTTTGGAGATGATGACGCAAATGGCACCCTCGCAATAAAAGTAAAAGACAACGGCATTGGGATTCCAGCTGAAAAGCATCAAAGAGTCTTCGAACGTTTTTTCCAAACCGATGTTCCTGAAAGTATGGTAAACCAGGGTACAGGCATTGGCTTAGCTATCACAAAAGAATTTGTAAGACTTCACAATGGAACTATTTCGGTCAAAAGCGAGCCAGAGAAAGGTACTTGTTTTACCGTTTTGCTGCCTGCGAAAAAAGTATTTGAAGCGCCCGTTCGGGTTGTAGTCAATCCTATAATGGTAAATGACGAGGAACAAATCGAATCCAAAACGACTAAAAAGAAGACGATTTTAATAGTAGAAGATAATGAAGATCTTCGATTTTATTTAAAAGATAACTTGAAAGAACAATATCATATTGAAGAGGCAACAAACGGAAAAGAAGGGTGGGAGAAAATTAAAATTGGAAATCCAGATCTTATTGTTAGCGATATTATGATGCCTTTGATGGATGGAGTCGAGTTGGTTAGAAAAATTAAAACGGGAACACCTACAGCGCATATCCCTATTATTCTTCTTACAGCTATAGGAAGTGAAGAAAAGGAATTGGAGGGATTAAAAGCGGGTGCGAATGATTATGTTACAAAACCTTTTACTTTTGAAATTCTAAATTCGCGTATCAGGAATCTAATGGCACAACAAAAATTATTGCAAAATAGATTCCAAAAGCAAATAGAAGTAAACCCGAGTGAGATAACGATTACGTCCGTCGATCAAAAATTTATGGAGCAAGCATTGGCAATTGTTGAAAAACATATCGATAATCCTGATTTTTCGGTTGAAGATTTTAGCCAGGAAATGTTTATGAGCCGCATTACCTTATACAGAAAAATCCTTTCACTTACTGCCAAAACCCCTATAGAGTTTATCCGCCTGATTCGCTTGAAAAGAGCAGCTAAATTACTAACTAAAAGTGGAAAGTCTATAGCGGAGATTGCTTATGAAGTAGGCTTCAATAACCCAAAGATTTTTAGCAAAAACTTTAAAGAGGAATTTAAAGTGACACCAACTCAATATTTATTAGATCAAAAAGATTGCTAGCTCTCTACATCGAGTTATTAAAATTTGACTATTTATTGCTTAATGCATTCTTTTTATCTTGATGGAATTTAATACTTGTCAAAATGACATTTGTTTTATTTCAAAAACTGATGAATTTCTTCTTTTTTAAGATGAATAAAGAAATCTTTCTGGGTTCAACTAAAAACGTAGAATCTGAGACTAAAATAGTAAAAAGCTTTTTGTAAATAAAAAATAGCCTTTAAAATCAATCATTTTGAAACATTTGATGCCTCAATTTGAAACATCCCAGTACCTAAGAAAAAGCTAAATAACAATAGTTTTACAGCATTGAATCAAAAAATAGTTTAATGCTCGTGAGACTTCGTTCTTTAATGTTTACATTCTTATTTGTCTTCATAGGTACTGCCCTATTGGCAGAGTCGCCCTCTTGTGTTAAGGCGCCTGACGGCACTTCACATGCCATAAAACTAGAAGTTGTATCTGGCGCTATTATAAGAGTGATTGAATCTCCATGTAAAAAAATCTTACCAACACAAAGCCTCATTGCTGTTTATAAAAAGAAGGCCAATCTTTCTTGGCAAGTCATTCCTTCTGAAGATTTCGTGACAAATAAAACACAGAGATTGATCGCCATGGTTAATCTACATTCCGGTACTATCATACCGAATATTTACAGGGGCGCAGATGCTTCCTTCCATTTATATGAAGCTGAAGGAACAAATTATAATTATGAGAAAGACGCATATTCTTATAAGCCGCATGGTTCAAGGGCTTTGAATTTTAATGATAAGGAAGGGGAAAGAATTAATCTATGAAGGGAAAAGTGGATAATAAAAAATTGATCAAACAATAAAAGGATAAATATGAAAAAAGAAATCGGTTCTTTTAAGACTGCGCTTCTTGATAGCATTCTTTGCTATTTAGGTGGGTGGGAAATGGGGCTTTGGTTCAAGCGAAGGAGATTCTTGGTACAATAAATAATAAATCATTAATCAAACAATAAAGGATAAATATGAAAAAAAGCAAATCGGTTCTTTTGCGGTTGTTCCTCTTATGGGTAACATTTGCAATATCAGTAGCAGGAAGTAAGGCTTTGGCTCAAGTTGAAGAAATTCAAGGTACAATTATGAATCAAAGTACTTTTGCACCACTTGCCGGTGCAACCATTAATGTAAAAAATACGAAGCATTTTGCTACTTCCGATGAAAAAGGAAGGTTTAAAATTGAAGCATCTGTCGGAGAGGTACTTCGTGTTACAATGATTGGATATCAAAATGCCGAAGTTGTTATAGGGAAAAGCAATGTGGTTATTGTGAAACTAACCCAAACAGATTCGCACTTGAATGATGTCGTTGTAATAGGTTATGGTACAGCAAAGAGACGAGATGTTACTGGTTCAGTAGCCTCTATATCAGGGGATGAACTACGCAAGACACAGCCAACCACTTTTGATCAGGCACTACAAGGAAAAGTGGCTGGTGTAATTGTACAACAGGTATCGGGACAACCCGGCGGCGGCGTATCTATCCAGATAAATGGCGTATCGTCAATAACCGGCTCTAATTCGCCACTGTACGTAATAGATGGTGTTATTATTCCACCGGTCGGCGATCCCGGAACTGGTTCAAATCCCTTAAATACTATTAATCCTGCTGAAATTGAATCAATTGATGTATTGAAAGATGCTTCGGCAACAGCCATTTACGGCTCGCAGGCAACCAATGGCGTGGTTGTGATCACTACAAAAAGGGGAAAAGCCGGCGCACCGGAGATAACTTATGACACCTATGACGGTTTCCAGGAAATATCGAAGCGACTGCCTGTGGTGAATTTACAGCAGTTTGCAACTATCATTAATGCCCGGGGCCTTGCTTGGGGCTTTGATACCAGACCCCAATTTGCCGCTCCCCAATATTTAGGTGCTGGTACCAACTGGCAAAATGAACTATTCAGGAAGGCTCCCGAAACCAGTCACACAATTACTGTAAGCGGTGGAGACGCCAGAACCCATTATTTACTATCGACCTCGTATTTTGACCAGAAGGGGATAGCACAGGGGTCTGATTTTAAGAGATACTCTTTACGACTGAATTTAGATAACCAAACCACTAATTGGCTAAAAATCGGGACTAGCCTTCAGTTGGCGCATGTTGATGAAAATGTAAATTCAACTTCCAGCAGTGTAATCAATACCGCGTTAAGTATTACCCCTGATGTTCCGGTAACTAATTCTGACGGCTCCTGGGGCGGTGTTACCAACACCAACGGTTGGGTACCACCTTTTGCCAACCCGGTGGCATTAGCTCAAATTGTCAAAGATTTGAAAACTAGGAATCAAATATTTGGCAATCTTTATGCTGAAATACAATTTTCTAAGGATTTTAAGCTGCGGAATGAACTATCTGGTAACTTTGATTTTACTAGAGAAGATAAGTTTTCACCAAGTTATTCTTTTGGTAAAGGTGCCTTCAGCCCCAACTCCGGTTCCGCTACCGCCAACCAAAATTTTTATACGGTAATACGCAATTATCTAACTTATAATCATAATTTCAATAAACTTCATATCGATGCTTTAGTAGGGCATGAAGCGCAACAGAGTACTTTTGACTACTTAAGCGGTGGGCGAAGGCTTTTCCCCTCAAACAATGTGCAAGGGCTTAATTCAGGTGATGCTAGCACGGCCACAAATTCCGGCGATAATTCGCAATCGACCCCCACTGGCGGTTCTGCACAGGAATCCTATTTCGGTCGTATCAATTCTTCCTGGAATGACAGATACCTGCTCACCGGCAATATACGGAACGATGGTTCTTCAAATTTTCCATCCTATAATCGTTGGGTTACCACTTATTCTGGCGCTTTTGTCTGGAAAATTAATCATGAGGATTTTTTGAAAAGTGTTAAGAGTATAGATGAATTGAATTTAAGACTTGGTTATGGGATAACCAACAATCAGGGCATACCAGGTAATACGTTTGTAACACAACTTGCATCGAGTGTAAATAGCTTATCAGGTACAGCGCAGTTTCAAAACAATTTGGCAAATCCGTTGGTGCAATGGGAAAAAACAATTGATTACAACGTAGGTATTGACGGTTCGGTTTTGAAGGGGCGGTTAAGTTTTACAGTTGATGCTTATGACCGCGAAACACATGGTCTTTTATTACAGGTGCCGCTTCCGGAATACAGTGGTACTGTCGCAGGTTGGGGACCGGGATCCATGCAGGCGCCTTATGCCAATGTCGGATCGATAAGCAACAAAGGGTTCGATTTCCAAATCAACTCTACCAATATTAGTTCCAAAAATTTTAGTTGGAAAACCGGTCTTACCCTATCGCGGAATGTTAACAAAGTGCTCAGTTTAGGTGCTGGTGGCAGCGATGCTAACTTAAGCCAAAAATCTTATGTAATTAATGATATAATCGAAAAAACAGTGGTGGGTCAGCCCATTGGAGAATTTTACGGCTATGTATTTGATGGGATATTTGCAAAGCCCAGTGATTTTCAAACGCATGCCCTACCGGTTAACTCCGATGGCGCACCCTATCCGGTTTCTGCGGCAGGCGGGGGCATCTGGTATGGAGACCGTATGTTTAAAGACTTGAATGGTGACGGTATCATCGACTCAAGAGATCAAACCTTTTTGGGCTCCCCAATCCCCAAATTCCAGTATGGTATCAATAATACATTTAACTATAAAAATTTTGATCTGAATATTTTCTTCAGCGGCAGCTATGGCAACAAGATATTCAATCAAATGGCCATACAGGAATACAATCCGCAAAATACTGCCACTTATTTTACATCGGTATTAAACTATGCGAAATTGGCTTTGGTAGATCCCAACGGCTCTGCAACCGATGTTAACAATGTATATGTTACCAACCCGAACACAACGATTGTAGGATTGAGAAATGACAATACCAACAGTAATAACCGCCCTAATAGTTTGATGATCGAAGATGGTTCATTCCTGCGATGCAAAAACATCACCTTAGGGTACAAGTTTTCAGCCAAACTTTTATCAAAAATATCCGTGCATTCGGTTAGGGTATTTGCTACTGTAGCCAATGCCTTTGTAATCACAAAATATAAAGGCATGGATCCTGAGATTGGTTCGTGGAACCCGCTTCAGGCAGGTTGGGATGCCGGTTATTATCCGCAGCCAAAAGTGTTTACTATTGGTGCAAACATAGCCTTGAAATAATAAAACGATCACCGATTTAAAATATATGTTTATGAAATCAATTAACAAAATTATTATCATCCTGCTATCTGTAACAGCAATTGCCGGATGTAAAAAAAGTTTCCTGGATCGTCCGTCCAACTCGCAGATAAGTTCTGCTAATTTTTACAAAACCACCTCTGATTTACGATTAGCTACGGCAAGCCTGTATGGCGGTTCGGAGTGGTGGCAATTTAATAATGAGGCCTGGTTACAACTTGGAGACGTATTAAGTGGCACGGGTAGTTTTCAATATAACGGCGATTTGGTACAACTTTTTACACGCACTATTACCGGGCAAAATGGTATTGTAACCAATGGTTGGGTGGGGTTGTATGATGTTATCGGCCAATGTAATGGCGTTATTAATGCCATAGAGCAAAGGGTCGCTTCATCCATTTCACCAGCAGACAAAAATGCAGCTATAGGTGAGGCAAAATTTATTCGTGCCGTAGCTTATTATTATTTGGCAGTGTATTGGGGTGCCGTGCCAATTATTGAGGATAACAGCAAACTGATAAAAAATCCGCTAGTTAACCGCAATATTGTTTCTGATGTCTATAAATTCATTACTAATGACCTGACTTACGCAGTGCAATACCTCCCCAAAACAGATGATAAAGGCCGGGTAACTACCTGGTCGGCGCAGGGAATGCTTGGCAAAGTATATTTGACCATGGCGGGTTTAGGTGAAAGTGGTGGTCTACGCAACCAGGCTTTGCTTGACAGCGCCAAAAAGTATGCTGGCAACGTTTGTAAAAATAGCGGGTTACAGCTTTTTGGGCAGTATGATCCGAACCACCAAGGTTATTATGACCTTTTTAGGCCGCAAAACAATGATAGCCCCGAATCATTATTTTCTCTCCAATGGGCTCCAGGAGTGGGTTATGGAAATGGCAATGACATACAACTTTATTTTTCGCCAACGAGTGCCGTTCTTCCTCAAAAGCAGGGGGGGTGGGAGCCCTTGGCGCCAACTTACGATTTATATCAGATGTATTCAGCTAAGGATACAATAAGGCGTAAAGCTACTATTATGCTCAATGGGGATCATTATCCAGAATTAGATCAGGCCGATGGCGGTTATACGGCAACCGGTACGGGCTTGAAGAAACACATTATTGGCAACGAAAAAGATAACAATTCGCCCACAATGGATGGTTGGTCATCAATTGAACATATTATGATTCTCAGATTGGCCGATGTGTACCTAGTGTATGCCGAGGCGATTCTTGGCAATAATGCAACTACATCCGATGGGGATGCGCTTATGTATTTTAACTTAGTGCGGACAAGGGCCGGCGTTGATCCTGTAACGGTGCTGAACGCTACAACACTGCGTACCGAAAGAAGAGTTGAACTTGCTTTTGAAGGACAATACTGGATAGACTTGGTTAGATATTCTTATTATGATCCGGTTAAAGCTGTGAATTTCCTTAATGATCAGGATGTCAATCATGGTCGTATTTCGTTTACTTATGATCCTATAACGAAAACAGCAACTAGAGATACAATTGCGCCACCCTCGACGCTTCCGGCAACCATCAATTCATTTACGCTACCAATTCCATCATCTGAGTTGACCACTGACCCCAAATTGGCACAGCCAGCAGTACCCTACTATTAATTTAATATTTTAAATATATTATTATGAAAAATAAATTAGACATCCGCTTGTATTTTTTGCCACTATTCTTCGCGTTGGTGGCTTTGCTGCCAGCCTGTAAGAAGAGCGACGTCAGCGGTGCCGCTCCTATTGTTACAAGCATAAGATTGTATTATCCGTCACCTATGGATACTCTTTTGAGTACTGGTAGTCCAACTGATTCTAGCTTGTACGTAGCGGCAGGAAAATATGTGGTTATAATTGGGCAGAACCTGCAAAATGCGACGGAAATTGATTTTAATGGCGTTCCCACCCAATTTAACGCGGCTTTATTTGCGCCGAATAGTGCTGTTGTGCAAATACCGAATATAGTGTATTCAACAATTGATACCACTAAGCTATACACCTTAAACTATAATACACCGGCAGGTTCAACAACCTTTTCTTTTAAATTGGGGCCTGCAGCACCTACTATTAATGCTATATCTGATGTATTTGCCGCCCCGGGCGATTCGGTTTATCTGTATGGTACAAATTTATTATTTGTTCAGCAGTTTGTATATGGAGGAACGAAAATCACAAAGTTTAATTCGAGCTTTACTGGGGACTCTCTTGGCTTTTTAATGCCGGCAGCTACTACTACCAAGCTAATTATGGTAACCACTAAGTCTGGTACAGCTGTGGATACGATAAAGGCTACACCAACCATTAGCAGCATTTCCAATGAGAATGCCAACGTTGGTGATTCAGTTTATATTTATGGTGCCTACCTTAAAACTATCCAGTCAATTTCTTTTGGAGGTGCTACTATTACAGATTTCACAGAAGATCCACATGGCACTTATGTTACGTTTCTGGCTCCAGCTTCGAACAGCTACTCTAGTGGACCAGTTACCATTGTGACCAGTTATGGAATGGTTTCTACTGTTTATAATGTAAATACTCAAAATGGCGTTACTGATGGTCTTTTAGCAAATTTTGAGTGGGGTGATTATTTTGGTTATGCCTGGTGGGGAGATATTACATTAGCTAATAACATAGCCGATTTTAATGGTTCGATCGGAACCAATACTAGTCAGTATGTGTATTTTAATTCTCCTGTTTTAGCTGGCGGTGCTAGCGTGTACGCCCCCTTGGGTAATTCTAATACGGGTAATCACTGGATGCCTGTGGCAGATATTACAGATCCTCCTTCAGACTGGGCTCTTAAATTTGAAATAAGTGTGGCTCACCCATGGAATGGAGGTACTCTTTATATTGAAACTGCATTTGCAGGTGATAATTATGTTGCGCGTTATGAGCCATGGAAAGCTAAAAACGTTGCTTTTCAAACGAAAGGCTGGGAAACCGTAACTATTCCTTTAAGTAACTTCAAATCAAAAGTTAACACATTAGGTGATGGTGTATCAATTACTCAAATAAGCGATTTATTAGGGCCTACTGGTGCGAATAGTTATAATATGACCCTTAAAAATTTCAGTACTTCGCAAACTGCAACTGGTTTTTATGCCGCTATTGACAATATTAGGTGTGTAAAAATTAAATAAACTAAAACCCCATGGCAGCATTTCGTCGTGGGGCTTTTTAACGAATTGAAAAATTAAAACAAAATGAAGATTAAG